>JBCDID010000250.1:0-5565 GCA_038749355.1 Pseudomonadota bacterium
ACGATGGAGCCTGCGGTGGGCGCCTGCACGTGGGCGTCTGGCAGCCACGTATGCACGGGCCACATCGGCATTTTGACGGCGAAGCTGGCGAAAAACGCGAGGAACAACAGCGTCTGCATCCCGCCGATGATCTGGAAGCCCATCAAGCTGATCGTATCGGTCGCGAACTCATGCTGGAGGAGCGCCACCACATCGGTAGTGCCCGCATCAAAGATCATCGCGAGCATCGCAATCAGCATCAGCACCGAGCCCAAGAGCGTGTAGAGGAAGAACTTGAACGCCGCATAGACCCTGTTCGCGCCGCCCCAGATGCCGATGATCAGGAACATCGGAATGAGGCCGGCCTCGAAGAAGAGGTAGAAGAGGATCAGGTCGAGGCTGACGAAGACGCCCAGCACCATCGTCTCGAGCAGG
Source organism: Pseudomonadota bacterium (assembly GCA_038749355.1). GTDB lineage: Bacteria > Pseudomonadota > Alphaproteobacteria > Rhodobacterales > Rhodobacteraceae > Thermohalobaculum. The sequence continues at coordinate 415 of JBCDID010000250.1, forward strand.
AGAAAGAGCGCCATATACTCCTTCACCCGGCTGTCCAAGGCCCAGGAGGCGCCGATGCAGATCGGGAAGAAGAACGTCGTCAGCATGACCAGCGGCAGGCTGATCCCGTCCACGCCAAGCTTGTATTTGAGGCCCGCGAGCCAGGTGCCTTCCTCGACGAACTGGAAATCCGGGTTGTTCGGATCGAAGCCGGTCAACAGGAAAAGCGACAGTGCGAACGTGGTCAGCGTGATCAGGAGCGAGAAGCGTTTGGCGTTCTTCTGCGCCGCGTCATCATCGCCACGCAGCACGAGCACCAGCAGCGCCGCCCCGATCAGCGGCAGGAAGGTGACCAGCGAGAGGAGGTTGAGGTCGCCCATCAGTGCGCTCCTCCCGACACCACGAACCATGTGACGATGGCCGACACGCCGATCAGCATCGCGAACGCGTAGTGGAACAGGAAGCCCGACTGGATGCGGCCTGCAAACCGGGTCAGCCAAGGCACCATGCGCATGGAGAGGCCATTCAGCAGACCGTCAATCACGGCGCCATCACCGCGTTTCCAGAGGAAGCGACCCAACCACATGGCGGGGCGTACCAGAAGGACGTTGTAGAGCTCGTCAAAGTACCACTTGTTGAGCATGAACTGGTAGAGTGGCTGGTGCCGCTCGGCGAGTTCCTTGGGCAGTTTCGTGTTCCGGATATACATCCAGTAGGCCAGCGCCAGCCCCAGCAGCATGGCGATGAACGGGCTCAGCTTGACCCACCAGGGAACCTTGTGCGCGTCGTGCAGCACGTGGTTCTCTGGCCCGTTGAAGATCGCCAGATCCCACCAGGCGCCCTCACCCTTGCCGACGAAGCTGTAGTAGAATGCCGTGCCCGCCACGACCGCCCCGAAAGCCAGCACATAAAGCGGGATCAGCATAACGCGCGGGCTCTCATGCGCGTGGTCATAGGTGTGATGATCCGCCCGCGTCTCGCCGAAGAAGGTCATGAAGATCAGCCGCCAGGAATAGAACGAGGTCATACAGGCCGCGATCACCAGCATCACGAAGGCATAGAGATGCGCGGGGTTGTGACCCGCGAACGCCGTTTCGATGATCACGTCCTTCGACACGAACCCAGCCAGCCCGATGGGTACCCCGAACATGTCGTAGCTGAACGGGATCCCGACCCCGGTGATCGCCAGAGTTCCGATCAGCATCATCAGGTAGGTCGCGGGGATCTTCTTGGCGAGCCCGCCCATTTTGCGCATGTCCTGCTCGTGATGCATGGCATGGATCACCGAGCCCGCACCGAGGAACAGCAGCGCCTTGAAGAAGGCGTGTGTGAAGAGGTGGAACATCGCGGCCTCATACGCTCCGACCCCCGCGGCCGCGAACATGTAGCCAAGCTGCGAACAGGTCGAATAGGCGATCACCCGCTTGATGTCGTTCTGCACCAGACCCACGGTCGCCGCGAAGAAGGCCGTCGTCGCGCCCACCACTGTCACGATCACCAGAGCAGTATGCGTGAGGTCGAAGAGCGGCGACATGCGGCAGACGAGGAACACGCCCGCCGTAACCATGGTCGCGGCGTGGATCAGGGCAGAGACCGGCGTCGGCCCCTCCATCGCGTCCGGCAGCCACGTGTGCAGCAGGAACTGTGCCGACTTCCCGCAGGCGCCGACGAACAGAAGGATGCAGACCAGTTCGATCGCCGCGACCTCGTAGCCGAGGAACGTAGTCCCCGCCTCCGCGATCTTAGCCGCATCCGCAAACACGTCATCCAACTGGATCGAGCCGGTCAGGTAGAAGAGCCCGAACATGCCGAGCAGGAAGCCGAAATCGCCGACCCGGTTGACCACGAAGGCCTTGATCGCGGCCGCGTTCGCAAACGACTTCTTGTACCAGAACCCGATCAGCAGGTAGGAGGCGACGCCCACGCCTTCCCATCCGAAGAAGATCTGCAACAGGTTGTCGCCCGTCACCAGCGCCAGCATGGCGAAGGTAAAGAAGCTGAGATAGGCGAAGAAGCGCGCGCGCGCAGCACCCTGGAAGTTGTCGATCGGGTCCGGATGATCGCCGTCATCGGTGTAGCCGATGGAATAGAAGTGCACGAGCGCGGACACGGACGTCACCACCACCAGCATCACGCAGGTCAGGCGGTCGACCCGGATCGACCAATAGGTCTGAAGATCACCGGACGCAATCCAGCGGAAGAGCTCGACCGATGGGTCGCCGGGCTCAAACGTGAAGAACGCGATCCAGCTCAGCACCGCGCAGAACATCAGGATGCCCGTGGTCAGGTACATCGCCAGCTGCTCGCCTAGCTGGCGATGGAAGAACCCGCCAAGCACTGCGCCCAACAAGGGCAGCAGCAGGATGGCAGCATACATTGCGCCTTATCCCTTCATCATGTTGACGTCCTGGACGTCGATGGACCCGCGATTGCGGTGGAAACAGACCTGAATGGCGAGCCCGATGGCGGCCTCGGCCGCAGCCACCGTAAGGACGAACAACGTGAACACCTGCCCCACCAGATCGCCCAGATGGGCCGAGAACGCAACGAGGTTGATGTTCACCGCCAGCAGCATCAGCTCGATGGACATGAGGATGATGATGATGTTCCGCCGGTTCACGAAGATGCCGAAGATCCCCGTGACGAACAGGATCGCGGCCACGGTCAGGTAGCCCTCCAGCCCGACACCGCCGACTGCGTGCGCATGCTCCATGCTCAGACTCCCTGCCCCGGTTCGACGTCCTTCAACTCGACGTCACGGCCGCGATACATCTGGTCGAGAATGTTCTGGCGTTTCACGTCTTGGCGGTGGCGGAGCGTCAACACGATTGCCCCTATCATGGCCACCAGCAGGATCAGACCTGAGAGCTGGAAGACCAGAAAATAGTCGTCATAGATGATCTTGCCAAGCGCCTGGGTGTTCGGCACGTCCTGCGGCATGGGGGCGACGGCCGCGCGGGCCTCGGGGGCGGCATCGGCGAAGACCCAGTGACCGAAGACAAGGCCGAGTTCCACCACCAGCACCAGCCCTATCAGCGCGCCGAGCGGCAGGTAGCTTGCGAGCCCCCGTTTCAGCTCGGCAAAGTCCACGTCCAGCATCATGACGACGAAGAGGAACAGCACCATCACCGCGCCCACATAGACGATGATCAAGAGCATCGCGACGAATTCGGCGCCCATGAGCACCATCATGCCTGCCGCCGAGAAGAAGGTCAGGATCAACCACAGCACTGAGTGCACCGGATTGCGGGCTAGCACTGTGAGCAATCCGGAGGCCACCGCAACCGCAGCGAAGACGTAGAAGGCTATGACCGTCAGGCCCATGGGGTTCTCCTCAGCTCAACCGCGCGCGCAAATCAGAGTTAGCATTTGCCCATTCTGCGGCGGCTGTTTCGTCCTCAGTCCAAAGTTCATGGATCTCCGAATTCGATGCCGAAACGCGTTCGAGCGCACGGAGCGCCTTCACTTTCAGTTCGGGATGTTTCTTTAGATCCTCTTGGTGCACGGCAACCTTGGCGATGTCTTCTTCGTCCTCGTCAGGACGAGACACGCCGAAAGATACAGCAACGACTTCAGCAGCAGCGCGACCTTCCACACTCGCATCATATTCCAAGTAGGTTTGGGCAGTTTCAGAAAGCACCAACTGAAGCGCGGCGCGAACGGCTGGCTCGCCCCCGGACAGAAATGTCCCATCGAGCCAATCCAGCGCTGTGTCATCTGCGAATGCATATGCAGCCCAAGCGCCCATCAGACACTCCTCACAATGCTAATCATCGGTATGGAGCGTCAAGTTCAAGGTTCCGGGCGATCTCGCGCTCCCAACGCTCGCCGTTCGCCAGCAGTTTGTCCTTGTTGTAGAATAGCTCCTCACGGGTCTCGGTGGCGAATTCGAAGTTCGGACCCTCGACGATGGCGTCCACGGGACAGGCCTCCTGACAGAACCCGCAATAGATGCACTTGGTCATGTCGATGTCGTAGCGGGTGGTGCGGCGGGATCCGTCCTCGCGCGGTTCGGCCTCGATGGTGATCGCCTGCGCCGGGCAGATCGCCTCGCAGAGCTTGCAGGCGATGCAACGCTCCTCCCCGTTGGGATACCGGCGCAGCGCATGCTCGCCACGGAAACGGGGGCTCAACGGTCCCTTCTCGAACGGGTAGTTCAGCGTCGCCTTGGGTTTGAAGAAGTATTTCATGCCGAGCCTGAACCCACCGATGAAGTCCTTCATCAGGAAATAGCCGAGCGCCTTGTCAAAAGGGATACCCATCTCAAACTCCTTGGCTGCCGCTGGGGCTGGCTTTGGTCATGGTTCAGTCCTCACCCGGCTTGTAGGTCTTCTGTTCGCCACGCGGGTTTTCCTGGCGCCAGGGCATCACGAAATCGTCGGGCAGTGCGCGGCGCCGGGGACGGTCGTCGAAATCGTCGAGTTCCATGGCGCGTTGGGTCGCCTGAAACGAGGGATCCATGTTCGCGCCGTAGACCACGGTCGAGCCTGCCTCCTGCCGTGCCAGCTCCGCCTCTTCCTCGTCCTTCAGAACAATCAGAGCCACCAGGATGAGATCGGCCAGCAGCCAAAGGCCGACGATCGCGCCCAGCGCCATGGACGGCATGAAGTAGGGGGAGACCAGAACCTGATCGGCCAAAAGATCCGCATCGACCGCCGCCGCATCCTCGGCCTGCATGATCTCGGTGATCATTGGCCCCATAGCCGCGAGCAGCAGAGCAAAGGATATCACCGTCAGCAACAACAGCGTCAGGCCGGACTTCGGGCGTCCGAGGAAAAAGCGGTGCACGCCAAACGATCCCAGGAAAGCCCAGAACAGATAGCCGAGGATCATGCGCACGATCATACCCGCGCCCTCCGGCCTGATGCGGTAAGACCATCCGAGTGCCCGGAGCCCGATCCATGCCGTTCAGCTTCCCGCTGCATAACGCGCATAACCAACGACATCGAACTTGGCGAGGAAGGCGGCGATCACCACCCAGCCGAGCGACATGGGCAGGAACACCTTCCAGCCGAGCCGCATCAACTGGTCATAGCGGTAGCGCGGCACGATGGCCTTCGCCATGGCGAATAGGAAGAAGAAGAAGACCACTTTGACGACGAACCAGAAGACGCCATCGCCGAACGGATCGATCATCGCGGGGATCGGGCTGAGCCATCCGCCGAAGAACAG
>JBCDID010000251.1:0-5563 GCA_038749355.1 Pseudomonadota bacterium
CGGGAGTTGCTGATGGACCCTGACATGCTGGTTCTGGCTGAGGAGTTCGTGCACGGGCGCGGATAACCTTCCCGTCGTCGGGTCTCTTTACATGAGACACTCAATGAGAAGGTAACGCACTCATTGGAAACTCAGCGGCAATACGTGCGGTTCCGATATGCCGTATCCAGATGCAGATGGTCCTGATGGAACCTGTCCGCGCCCGGGCCCAGAACGGTCGTGAATGGTCCGCAGGCCTTCTTCCAGACGCTGCGCAGGAACCGGCCCGCATCGCCTTTGCCCCAATCGCCTTGCACTGTGATGCGTTGACCGTTCCCGAGCCAGACACCGCCCACATCCACGGCCCGACCGGCCCCGTGCTCAGACACGCGCCCCCCGGGCTTGTGGTTCCGCGTGCGGCAGACGTAGCTGCCCATGATCCAGAGCTTCGAGATCCGCGCCCCCAGTGTGCGACGGGCTTCGGGTTGTGCCACGCCAGAGACCCAGTTGGCGAAGGTCCGTGCCGTGCGGCAGTCCAGTGTCGCGGGTGTGCTCAGCTTCACGCCTGCGATCTCCCGGATCTTCACCGGGTTCAGGATCCCGCAGCCGGGCAGATGCCCCACCACATTCGCCGCGCGTGTGCCGATCAGGCGTGGGTCCTCGCAAATCATGTTCCCCGGTGCAGGAGCGGCGACCACGGGCGGCGGGATTTGCGCGGCGGGCGGACGAACGGGGGGCAGGGGTGCGCGAAGGACCTGCTTCGCGGTATCGTTCTCCGGCTGCTCTGTGCTCGGGCGCGGCTCCGGCACCACGGTCGCCAGAGCATTACTGGCAAAGAGCACGGTGACCAGCACGATCCCCGCACACCTCACGGCTCAATCCTGTTTTGCAGCAGCGCCGCGTCCGAAATCCGGGGCATCCGTGTCCTGCCCGGCCTCGATGATCGACCGCCGGATCGCGCGCGTCCGCGTGAAATAGTTGTGCAGGTGGTCGCCATCGCCTGTGCGGATCGCCCGTTGTAGTGCCATCAGCTCTTCAACGAACCGGCCGAGGATTTCGATCGTCGCATCCTTGTTGGTCAGGAATACGTCGCGCCACATGGTGGGGTCCGATGCAGCGATGCGGGTGAAGTCCCTGAACCCAGCCGCCGAGAACTGCACGACCTCCTGATGGGTCACCCGCTTCAGATCGTCTGCCACTCCGCACATGGTGTAGGCGATGGCATGCGGGACGTGGCTGATCACGGCGGCCACCAGATCATGATGATCCGGGTCCATCTGCTCGGTCAAGGCACCAAGTGACTGCCAGAAGCGGTTCAACCGGTCGACAGCGGCCTCATCCGCGCCGGGCAAAGGTGTCAGCAGCCACCAGCGGTTCTGGAACAGTCCCGGGAAGCCTGAGTCTGGGCCGGAGTGTTCCGTCCCGGCCATAGGGTGGCTGGGGACGAAGTGGACCTCGTCGGGGATGTGGGGGGCCACGGCCTCGACCACTGCCTGTTTGACGGATCCTACATCCGTCACTGTCGCGCCGGGTTTCAGGTGCGGTGCGATCTCTGCTGCCACCGCACCGCAGGCACCCACCGGCACGCAGAGGACCACGAGATCCGCATCGACCACCGCCTCCGCCATCGTCTCGGTGATCCGGTCGCAAAAGCCCAGCTCCGCCGCCCGCGCTCGCGTGGCCGGGGAACGCGCGGTTCCGACAATCTCGTTCGCGGACCCGGCTTCCCGCGCAGCCCACGCAATGGACGAGCCGATCAAGCCCAGGCCGATCAGCGCGACCTTCTCGTAGATGGGCGTGGTCATTTCGGGAACGATGCGACGGCTTCGGCAACCAGACGGCAGGCCTCCTCGTCGCCCACCGAGATCCGGAAGTAGCCTGCGAGGCCATAGGCATCGACGCGTCGTCCGATCAGCCCTCGGGATTTCAGGTGGGTCTCTAACGCAGCGACGTTCTCGCCGACGTGCACCAGCAGGAAGTTGCCCTTGGAGGGCACGACGCCGAAGCCAGCTGCCGCGATCTCTCGGGCCAGCCAGTCGCGCCAGACCTCGTTGGTCACTCGGCACTTCTCGACATAGGCCTGATCGCGCATGGCGGCGATGCCGGCGGCGAGTGCCGGCGCGTTGACGTTGAAAGGCCCCCGCACCCGCTGGAAGATGTCGCAGACATGGCTCGGCGCGTAGGCCCAGCCAAGACGCAGCCCGCCCAGCCCGTAGATCTTCGAGAAGGTGCGGGTCATCATCACGTTGTCGCGGGTGCGGGCCAGTTCTTTCGCGCCGTCATCGTCCGAGGGGCGAAGGTATTCGGCATAGGCCGCATCGATCACCAGCAGCGCCTGGGGGGGCAGGGCATCGGCGAGCCGCGCGAGGTCCGCATTGCCGATCATGGTCCCCGTCGGGTTGTTCGGGTTCGCGACGAAGACCAGCTTGGTGCGCGCGTTCATGGCGGCGATCAGCGCGTCCACATTCACAGTGAGGTCCGTCTCGGGCGCCGTCACGGGCGTTGCCCCTGCGGCCAGAGCCGACAGCTTGTACATGAGGAACCCGTGCTCCGAGTAGAGCACCTCGTCGCCCGCCGTGGTGTAGGCTTGGCAAAGGAGTGAGATGATCTCGTCCGAACCTGCGCCCAGCACGATCCGATCTGCCTCGATCCCGTGCACATCTGCAATGGTGCGCGCCAGCGGCTCCTGGCCTTCGGGGTAGAGCGCGAGGTTGCCCGACATGTCCGCGAACGCCGCGGTCGCATGGGTGCTGGGCCCGTGCGGGTTCTCGTTGGCGCTCAGCTTATAGACGCGGTTCGCGCCCTCGATATGGCTGGAGCCGCCCACGTAAGGCGAGATGTTCAGGACGCCCGCGCGGGGCTTGATGGTGCTGTGCTCGGTCATGACGCGGTTCCGGACTCACGGGTCGGCGGTGCATATCGTCTTGGGTGAGGTTTGGCCAGAGCAGGGTGCATTATGCATGCACCCTACGCGGGCGTCGCACCCCGGTCCGCGTAGGGTGTCATGCTAAGGTGCGCTTGTCGCGCCGTCATGCACCCTTGACGAGATTGGCCAGCACCGCCTGCGTTTCGGCCACCAGAGTTTCGACCAGTTCCGCCATGGTGCTCTCGCGGTTCAGTCCGACTGCCTGCCCGGCCCAGAGGGACATAAAGTCCTGGCTGTCCTTCGCCGCGCTGGCTTTGCGCGTCGGAGCCGTGACCGTGTTCATCAGCGGGAAGTCCGGGAGCATATCCTCATGCGCCTCCATCGCGTCCATGTACCGGTTCTTTATGCCGCGCGCAGGGCGGCCCGAGAATGCCTTTGTAGGCCGCGTGTCCGTGCCATCAGACGCCGCCAAGGCACGCCGGTGCGCCGGTGCGATCGCGGCCTCCGCCGTGGACAGGAACGCCGTGCCGATCTGGACCCCGGCCGCCCCCAAAGCCAATGCCGCGGCGATCCCGCGACCGTCCGCGATCCCGCCCGCCGCAATCACCGGCACCGACACGGCGTCAACGACCTGCGGGACAAGCGCCATGGTGCCTGTCTGAGAGCCGGTTTCGGTGAGGTAGTATCCGTGGTGGCCGCCTGCCTCCCAGCCCTGGGCGATCACCGCGTCAACGCCGCGCGCCTCCAGATCTTTCGCCTCGGCAGGTGTTGTGGCGGAAGACAGGATGACCGTCCCGACTTGCTTCAGGTCTTTGACAAACCTCGCTCCCGGCAGGCCGAAGTGGAAGCTGACAACGCCTGGGCGGGAGGCGAGCACCGCTGCGTGGATCTCCGCGCCATAGGGGAAGTTGGTGGGTACCACCTCCGGCACTTCCCCGGCATCCAACTCATCGAACAAGGGTTGGAGACGCGCGCGCACCGCGGCGGCTTTGTCCGCGTCCTGGCGGGGCTCCTTGTGGCAGAAGAAGTTCATGTTCAGCCGCCGATTGGTTCCCTGGCGCGACTGTTCATAGGCGCTGCTGTAGCCATCCGGCGTCATGAAAGCACACCCCAGCGAGCCCAGGCATCCGGCGTTCGCAGCAGCGGCCGCCATGGCCGGCGTGGTCGAGCCTGCCATCGGAGCCTGGATGATGGGATGCTCGATTCCGAGCAGATCGATCAGCCGGCGGTCATGCCACATACGTTCCTCCCTTTGCGTTCGTGTTCAAGCTGTCGGCTACAGCACTCTGGGGCAAGCGTGAATGCTGCATTTAAGATATCAATTTGACATTTATTTTAGAATCACCTACATAAATGTCGTCGAAGCTGACTACGGAGGCATTGTCATGACACGCAGTTTGGGTTTGCGGATCGCCCTCGTGGCGCTTGCAGCGCTCGCGGGTTTGGGCGTCTCCGGAGAAGCAGTTGCGGAAGTGGCCGGCGGCACAGGCGCGCCGACCATGCTGTACTTGGGTGAAGTCCTGATTTTTGGTGCTGTTGCAGGAGCGTTGCTTTTACTCGACACCACATCCTGGTCTTGGATGACATCTCGGCGCCGATAGGCGGGTTCGGGCGGCGCGTCCCTCGGCCACCCGCGTACCATCCTGCCTTTCGGTGACGTGAAACCTGGGCCTCCTTGTCCGCAAGGGGGCCTTTTTCATGCGACATGCGCGCTTTCTGATGAGCAGAGATTAACGCCTGGCCGACCGTCCGGCGGGTTTCGGGCTGGGCACGCCAAGTCCGGTGAGCACACGGATCGGATCTGACGCCCGCACCTTTGTTCCGGACTGCGGAGTGATGTAGACGAGCTTCTCAGCTTCCACGATGATCGCGCCGGCGAGCCTGCGGGCATCCATCCGCTGACCCAACTGCTCGATTGCGGGCGCGGCCCGGAGCCAAAACCGCCGATGGCTTGGCGGCATGTAGAGTGCTGCGCCATGTTGTTCGGCTGTGAACTTGTGTGCCGCCAGTGCGGCGTCGAGTTGTCCGGCCGAATAGGGGCGCCCAAAGGCGAACGGGGTTCCGTCGCGCCGCGCCCAAATCCCCGCCCGGTTCGGCACGATGAAGACCGCCTTGCCGCCGGGGGCCAGTACGCGCCAGATCTCCTCCAGCAATGCGGAAGGTCGCTCGCAGGTCTCCAGCCCATGGGCCACCACCAGTCGGTCGGCGAAGCCTCCGGGCAAGGGCCACAAGGTTTCCTCGACCAGAGTGGACACATTCGGCCCCTCACCGGGCCAGGCGCAGACCCCCTGCTGCGCGGGCATTAGCGACAGGACCCGCGACGCCTCCCCCATGAACGGCCGCAGCAAGGGCGAGGCGTAGCCAAACCCGACCACATTTTGCCCCCGCACATTCGGCCAAAGCTCGCTCAGTCGCGTCCTCAGCGTATGCTGCGCCAGCCGCCCCAATCGGGTCGACGAATAGAACCGGCGAAGCTCGACGACATCCAGATGCATTGCCACCTGCCCTTCCATGGGACATGGTCACCATAACCTATGAACGGAGGATTTCCCATGCCCGTCGAAATCGTGACCGTCCCATGCCTGTCGGACAACTACGCCTATCTGATCCGTGATGCCGGAGGGCAGGTAGCGCTGGTGGACGCGCCCGAGGCGGCGCCGATTGCGGCGGCACTGGATGCCCGAGGTTGGGGGCTCGACTGGATCTGGATCACCCACC
>JBCDID010000252.1:0-5556 GCA_038749355.1 Pseudomonadota bacterium
ATGATCCGCGCCGACCACCTTAGCCAGGGGAACATCAATGGCTTTCCCACTTATCGTTTCAAGTGGCAGGGGCTCGGCTCACTGCACCGGAGGTTCTCAGGTTGCATGAAGAACATCCGCGCAACCCCGTTCAAGCGCGGCTCGGACGAGTTTGTGGCGCTTGAGGCATATCTCGCATGGCGCGGCGCCGGGCTTGGGATCGAAACTCCAGCCGTTCGAAATTGATTACTGGTGTGCGGCCTCCGGGCCGCCCCTTCCCATTTGTTTTGCCCTTTTCGACATAACCGGCCGGAGCGCTCATTGGCGTGATCGGTATCGGCTTACCTGATAGACGGATATAAAGATGATCTCTCGGCGTGATTTCCTGCAGGCCTCCATGGCAGCATCGGCCATCGTCGGCGCGTCGGGGTTTGACCAATGGGCACGGCTGGCGGCGCAGCAGCGGCTGTCGCAGGACGATTTGCTGGCCTTCGAGCCGCTGGGCAACGTGACCCTGATCCACCTGACGGACCTGCACGCGCAGCTGAAACCCATCTACTTCCGCGAACCCGAAATCAATATCGGGATGGGTATCTCCGCCGGGAAGCCACCGCACATCACGGGTGCCGATTTTCTCAAGCTCTACAATATCGCGCCGGGGTCTGCAGAGGCCTACGCGCTGACCCATCAGGACTTTGTCTCGCTGGCGAAGGGCTACGGTCGCATGGGGGGGATGGACCGCATCTCGACGGTCGTGAACGCCATTCGCGCCGAACGTCCGGATGCTCTGCTGCTGGATGGTGGCGACACCTGGCACGGCTCTTACGTGGCCGAAAAGACTGCCGGGCAGGATGTCGTGAACGTGATGAACAAGCTGGCGCCTGACGCCATGACATCCCACTGGGAGTTCACATATGGCGTCGACCGGGTGAACGAGATCGTAGAGGGGCTCGACTTCCCGTTCCTCGGCGCGAACATCTTTGACAATGAGTGGGACGAGCCCGCCTACGAGCCCTACCAGATGTTCGAACGCGGCGGTGCCAAGGTCGCGGTCATTGGCCAGGCCTTCCCCTACATGCCCATTGCCAACCCGCGCTGGATGTTCCCGGGGCTGAGCTTCGGCATCCGGCAGGAACGGATGGCGGAGGTGGTGCAGGAGGTCCACGATGAGGGCGCGGAGGTGGTCGTCTGCCTCTCCCACAACGGCTTCGACGTGGATCGGAAGATGGCGGCTGAGGTCGAAGGGATTGATGTGATCCTCTGCGGGCATACGCATGATGCGCTGCCCGAACCGCTTATGGTCGGCAAGACAGCACTGATCGCCTCGGGGTCCAACGGCAAGTTCATCAGCCGTGTGGATCTCGATGTTCGCGACGGCGGGTTGCGGGGGCTGCGACACAAACTGATCCCGATCTTCTCGGACGTGATCGCGCCGGACCCGGAGACGACCGCTTTGGTCGATTCCCAACGTGCGCCCTTCAAGGCGGAGCTGGAAGAGGTGCTTGGCCACACCGACAGCCTCCTCTACCGGCGTGGGAACTTCAACGGCACATGGGACGACCTGATCTGCAACGCGCTGATCGAGGAGCGGGAGGCCGACATTGCGCTCTCGCCCGGCTTCCGCTGGGGGCCGTCCCTGCTGCCTGGCGATCCGATCACGCGCGAGGACCTGCACAACGCGACCGCCATGTCCTACCCGGCGGCCTACCGGGCCGAGTTCACCGGCGAGTTCCTTCACACGGTGCTGGAGGATGTGGCCGACAACCTCTTCAACCCGGACCCCTACTACCAGCAGGGCGGCGACATGGTTCGTGTCGGTGGGCTCGGCTACCATATCGACGTGGCGAAACCGCAGGGTAGCCGGATCAGCAACATGACGTTGCTGAAGACGGGCGAGGCGATCGATCCCGCGCGAACGTACATTGTCGCGGGCTGGGCGAGCGTGAACGAAGACACCGAAGGACCTCCGATCTGGGAGGTCGTCGAGGACTACATCAAACGCAAGGGACGGATCACCATCGACCCGAACAAGTCGGTGCAGGTGACGGGCGCATGAACAAGCTTCCGGGCAAGCGATCGGGTAGAGAGCCCGGAATTCCACGTGAGATAAATGTGGAAATGCATCAAAACATTCAATAACATGAATGCAACAGTAAGCGAATCAGTGGAGGGCGACGCAATGTCTGACACCGTCAAAGCCAGCCGCAAGACGACCCGCCGGGGCTTCCTGGCTGGGGCCGTGACAGGCGGTGCCGCAGCAGCAGCGGCGGGCATGGCGCGGGCAACAGACGGCGGCGCAGGCGACCCCGCAATCCTGGACATCGATGAGCAGCCCTGGAGCCAGTTCCTGGGCGACGGGGTCGACGCTCGGCCCTATGGCATCCCCTCGGAGTACGAAGCGCATGTGGTACGCCGCAACGTCCCGTGGCTGACCGCAGACCCCGTGTCCTCGGTCAACTTCACCCCGTTGCACGAACTGGACGGGGTGATCACGCCGAACGGGCTCTGCTTTGAGCGGCACCATGCGGGCATCGCCGAGGTCGATCCTGCGCAATACCGGCTGATGATCAACGGTTTGGTGGACCGACCGCTGGTGTTCACGCTTCAGGACCTCATGCGTTTCCCGCGTGTGAACCGGGTCTACTTCCTCGAATGTGCCGCGAACTCCGGCATGGAGTGGCGAGGCGCACAGCTCAACGGCTGCCAGTTCACCCACGGCATGATCCACAACGTCATGTACACGGGGGTCTGGCTGCGGGACATCCTGGCCGAGGCAGGCGTCAAAACCACTGGCAAGTGGGTGCTGCCCGAGGGCGCGGACGCCTCCGCCATGACGCGCTCGATCCCCATGGAGAAGGCGCTGGACGACTGCCTTGTTGCCTTCAAGATGAACGGCGAGGCTCTGCGGCCCGAGCAGGGCTACCCGGTGCGGCTGGTCGTGCCCGGCTGGGAGGGCAATATGTGGGTCAAGTGGCTCCGCCGGATCGAGGTCGGCGATCAGCCGTGGCACCACCGCGAGGAGACCTCCAAGTACACGGACCTTCTGGGTGACGGCAAAGCGCGCCGCTTCACCTGGGAAATGGACGCAAAGTCTGTCATCACCAACCCTTCTCCGCAGGCGCCCATCACGCATGGGCCGGGGCCGACGGTGCTGACGGGGGTGGCCTGGTCCGGCCGGGGCACGGTCCCCAGGGTCGATGTGACGCTGGATGGCGGCGCGAACTGGGCCGAGGCGCGCATGGACGGGCCAAGCTGGGACAAGTCCATGCACAGGTTCTACTACGAGTTCGATTGGGACGGGCGCCCGCTCTACCTGCAATCCCGGGCGCACGATTCCACCGGGTACATCCAGCCCACCAAGGACGCATTGCGTGCCGTGCGGGGCGAGAACTCCATCTACCACAACAACGGCATCCAGACCTGGTTTGTGAACGAGCAGGGAGTGGCTGAGAATGTCGAAGTTTCTTAAGTCGGCTGCTGTCCTCGTCCTGCTGACCAGTGCCGCTCACGCGGGTTCACTGGGGCTGGGCCGCGAGGCTACACCCGAGGAGATTGCCGCCTGGGATATCGACGTGCGCCCGGATGGTGCAGGCCTGCCGCCCGGTCGTGGCGACGTGGCTATGGGCGAGGAGGTGTTCTCCGCGCAATGCGCAGCCTGCCACGGCGATTTCGCGGAAGGTGTGGACCGGTGGCCCGTTCTGGCAGGCGGCTTCGACACGCTGGCCAGCGACGATCCGGTCAAAACGGTGGGGTCCTATTGGCCGTATCTGTCGACCGTCTGGGATTACATCCACCGGGCGATGCCCTTTGGCTATGCGCAATCTCTGTCAGATGACGAGGTCTACGCAATCACGGCCTACATCATGTATTCGAACGACCTCGTGGATGATGACTTTGAGCTCTCGTCCGAGAATTTCCAGGATGTGCGCCTGCCCAATGAAGAGAACTTCCGCGCAGATGATCGCGAGAGCAGCCCGGTCTGGACAGAGCGCACGGTATGCATGCGCAATTGCAAGCCCCCGGTCGAGATCACCATGCGCGCCCGGGTTCTGGACGTGACGCCGGAGGACGTGAACTGAGATGCCGAATGCCGTACGCGGGCTGGGTTGTGTCTTGCTGGCAGTGGCCATGAACATCAGCACGCCTGCCGGCGCAGACGATCCCGAGCTTGACCCCGCGGTGCTGGCCATCGAAGGCGACCGTGATTACGGGGAGTATCTGGCCTCAGACTGCCTCACCTGCCACCGTTTGGATGGCACCTATGACGGCATGCCCGTGATCATCGGCTGGCCGCAGGATTTCTTCGTGACCGTGATGCATGCCTACAAGACCAAGGCGCGGGATCATCCGGTGATGCAGATGATGGCGGGACGGCTGTCGAACGAGGAGATCGCGTCACTGGCCGTCTATTTCGAAAGCGTGGATCCATAATCAGAAATCCGGAAGGGGAGGATATTATGAAACTGACAAGACGCGGGTTTATCGGGACCTCGGCGGCGACCGGGACGGCGCTTGCCGCACCTCAGGTGATGGGGGCAGGCCTCCCCGACCAGTCACCGTAAATTCCCCCAGGGCAGTTGCAATATCGCTAGCCCCTTCACCACAACCTTGGGCTACGAGTCGGGAGGCATCGACCAGCCCTGTGGGCAGTTGTACTAGATCGTCACTATTGAAACGCCAGATGTTGATCCAAGTGATGATTTAGTGCAACTGCCCACAGGGCTGGTAGACGCCTCCCGACTGGTTGCCCAAGGGTGTGGCGCAGGGGCGAGTGATGTTGCGACTGACCTGGGTGAATTTACAGTGACCGGTCGGGGAGGGCTACCGCCATCCCCCGAGCAGCTCAACCCTCAAAACGACCTGGCAGTTTGGGAAACGCTAGATGATGCTCCAAATACCCCAACAGACCCTGTTGCCTCAACGTTTAACCAGCAGCAAGAATCCAGACAAATTACTGAGTTTCAGGGATGGATCGTAGATGATAATGGTGAAATTTTGCTGACGGCAGAGGCAACATCGATCACACCTCATAGTCCGTGGCAGTCAGTATCTACCTGCCAGACACAAGGTTAAAGGGCTTGGCATGAGCCATCGGTTGTATCGCCGCTTAGCAATGGTATCTCTGGGACAGTTACCATTATTTAATCACTGCTGGATTTTTTGATGCATTCTTGTAAACATAGGTTGAAGGTGCCATTATCCTCTATGAACTCTGTGTCCCCTAAACCTGATGACCTGTCACCAACTGACCTCGCCGCAGAGAATGAACGATTGCATCAGGCACTGTTAGTGGCTCAGAGCGAACGTGAAAGCCTGGAGACGCTGATCAATATTGTGACTGAGCATTCTACTGTGTTGGAGAACTCGCTCAATCAGCAAAAGCGGGAAATGGCCAGTTACATTCAGCAGGTGAAAATTGTTACATCAGCAGCAGCGGCTGTTCAACGTGATGCGTTTACCCCTGAGCACTTAGAAACAGTTATCAGTCGTTCTGATGAGTTGGGTACCCTAGCCCAGGTATTTACAGAAACAGTATTGGCTGTTAAAGCCCATGAACAAACATTAATCAAAAATAAT
>JBCDID010000253.1:0-5543 GCA_038749355.1 Pseudomonadota bacterium
CGGTTCGATCCAGTGGACTGGGCGCAGATCGACTGGGATGGCTCCAGGAGAAACAACTTCTTCGAAGAGGCGGTGGATTTCGGCCTCGGCAATCAGGGCTACTCCGTCCCGGTACGAGGACCCGGCGGCCAGTTCGCAGTGTTCAACATCAACAAGACCTGTTCGGCTGAATCGTGGGAAAAGTTTCTGTACGAGCATCGCGGCGACATGATGCTGCTGGCGCATTTCACGCATCAGCAGATCCTGAAGGTCGCAGGGCACGAGCACCGGCATACGACTCGCCCGTTGTCCAGTCGCGAGCAGGACGCCATTCGCCTGATTGCGGACGGCCTCAGCCGCGGACAGGCTGCCGACAGACTAGGCATCTCGGAGAACACGTTCCGGGTCTATATCGACAGCGCCAGGCACAAGCTGGGCGCACTGAACATACCCCATGCAGTGGCCTTGGCCGCGCATCGGGGCCTTATACCGCCGACCTGAACCCGAGGGGCAGCGGCGTAAACGGAAAGGACATCCGTCGAAGTTAACAAAGTATAAACCTAGCAATTTGAACTAAATTTTAACTTCTGGAACATATCCAGCGTCTCTATCAGAATTGATGGAGCGAATGATCATGTTCACCCTCGTTTACGGCGACGATCTTTTTGATTTCCCGACCCTGGCCAACCAGATGTTCAAGGCGCGGCGCAGTCAGTTTGCGGATGATTACGGTTGGGAACTCAACATCGACAATCTCGGCCGTGAAATCGACGAATATGATCTCATGAATCCGCTCTACCTGATCTTGCGCGATCAGGACGGAAAGCATGTCGGCTCCACCCGTCTCATGCCCACCACAGGCCCGACCATGATCGCCGATCATTTCTCCGACATGACCGATGGCGTGCAGATCGAGTCCCCGACTATTTGGGAATGTACCCGCTTCTTCATCGCCGATCGCGGCAAGGACAGCGTACGCAACGCGGCCGCGATCATGTGGGCCGGCTGCCAGCTTGCGCTGCGGTCAGGCGTGGAGTTCTATGTCGGCATCACAGGCGCCCACATGGTGCGCGTCTTCGCCGCGTGCGGCTGGCATTCCGACATCATCGGCGAGCGTAAGGACGAGAAGGACGGCCATCTTGTCGCCTGCCTGTGGGAGGTCAACGAGGAGATCTGCGATCGTCTCGCCCGCCGCGCCAAGATCGACAAAGGCAGCTACGACCTGCAGGTCTATCGCCGTCCGGCCCCTGCGAATTCGGACATCTCGGTGAGCCAGCCCTGCGGCGATATCGGGTTCGGCAATCCGCCGGTGGTTCCCGCAACCCGCTGGGTTCAGGCTGAGAACTCGGTGATGATGTAAATCAGCGCTCCGCCGAGCACGGCGCCCAACAGGACCCAGCGCCCGCGTGCCGGGCGTCGGTCCGGCTCTGGCGGCGGGGTAAAGCGGCGCAATCGGGTTTCTTCCGCCAGCATCAGCAATTCCCGCGCCAACCCCGGCATTCTCGGCGCAATCCGGGACATGACACGAAGTGTTTCGCCAGCATCCCGCGCGATGGCCGCAGGCCCGAGGTTCTGGAGGATGTAGTCCTCCACCACCGGTTTCGCGGCCTCGAAGATGTTGGCGTTCGGGTCCAGCGTTCGCGTGACCCCCTCAGCGACAACCATGGTCCGCTGCAAGAGGATCAACTCGGTTCGCGTCGCCATCCCGAACCGCTCGGTCGTCTCCAGCAGATAGGCCAGCACTTTGGCCATGGAGATCCGCGAGGCGTCCTGCCCAAATATCGGCTCGCCGATCGCGCGGAGAGCCTGAGCGAACTGGTCCACATCCCGGTCCGCAGGCACATAGCCCGCTTCGAAATGCACCTCCGCCACGCGCTTGTAGTCGCGGGTCAGGAAGCCATGCAGGATCTCGGCGTAGTGTCGCCGGGTCATCGGATCCAAACGCCCCATGATCCCGAAATCCAGCATGATAAGATCGCCATTCGGCGCGACCCTAAGATTGCCCTGGTGCATGTCTGCGTGAAAGAACCCATCCCGCAGCGCATGGGTGAGGAAGGTCCGAAGCACGTGTCGGGCAAGTTCGGAGAGATCCACGCCCTCGTCAGCCAGAGAGTCCGGCTGCATCGGGGTGCCTTCCAGCCACTCCATAGTCATCACCCGGCGCGATGTACCTTCCCAGATGATCGCAGGCAGGCGGAGGCGAGGGTCTTCCTTGGTGTTCTCGGCGTACTCGCTTGCTGCTGCCGCCTCCAGCCTGAGGTCCAGTTCCGCCAGCACCACACTCTCAAAATGGGCGATCACCGCCATTGGCCGCAGGCGGCGCGACATAGGCACCAGCCCCTCGATCAGACCGGCGATGAAGTAAAACGCGCCTACGTCACGCCGGAACTGTCGCCGAACGCCGGGACGCAGCACCTTGATGGCAACCTTCTGGCCCGTCGGTGACCAGACCGCGGGGTGCACCTGCGCGATGGAGGCTGCGGCAACAGGCTCACCCAGATCGGAGATCTTGTCCCAGATGTCTGCGCCTAGCTCGTCGGCAATCTCCTCGCGCGCGGCTGCCATCGGAAATGGCGGCAGGCGATCCTGCAGATACCGCAACTGCGCAACCAGTTCGTCGCCCACGATGTCCCGCCGTGTCGACATGATCTGGCCAAACTTGACGTAGGCTGGGCCCATGGCCTGCAACGCGCGGGCAACGGGAGGCAGCGAAGGATCGCCGGCACGCCCGAAGATCCCAAAGGGCGCTGCCACGGAGCGGATCACCCAACGCGGCCACCCGAGAACCTCGAACGCGTCCAGCAGCTCCGTCATCGCGCCATTGCGCTCGAACGTGGCGCCGGTCCTGAGCAAGGTCCAGAGATGGGAAGGCGCGCGGAGAAGGCTCATGCAGCGTCGCTCACAGCCGCCAGCCGGAATGCAGTGCCACGACGCCCAGCGACATGTTTCGGTAGTGGACCTGCTCGAACCCTGCCGCGCTGATCAAGCCGGCAAACGTGTCCTGGTCCGGGAAGCGGCGGATCGACTCCACAAGATACTGGTAGCTGTCGCGGTCCCCCGTGATCACCTGCCCCATGGGGGGAATGATGTTGAAGGAGTAGCGGTCATAGGCCCATTGCAAGCCGGGGTTCGGGATCTGGGAGAACTCGAGGCAGAGGAAACGGCCGCCTGGTCGCAACACCCTGAAGGCCTCGGCTAGTGCGGCTTCGATCCGGGTCACGTTCCGGATGCCGAAGGCGATCGTATAGGCGTCAAAGCTCTTATCCGGAAAGGGCAACGCCATGGCGTCGCCGCATACCCAGTCGACCCCGTGCAGGCCCTGAGCTTCCGCCCGACGCGCACCCTCGTCGAGCATCGCCTGCGTCATGTCGCAGACGGTGGCATGGCCATCGCCCTTCAGCCTGCGCAGAAACCGGAAGGAGATGTCGCCGGTCCCGCCTGCCACATCCAGCAACGCCATCCCCGGCCGCGGCGCCAGCCAGTCGATCACTGCATCTTTCCAGAGCCGGTGAACGCCCGCCGACATAAGGTCGTTCATCAGGTCATAACGCCCTGCCACCGATGAAAAGACGCCGTGTACGCGTCCGGCCTTCTCGGTTTCCGGGATGGTTTCGAACCCGAAATGGGTTTCGCTGGTCGTGTCGTCCGTGCTCATGCAGATAAAGATAGCGCGGCGATTGCCGCCGCGCCATGAGCCAGAATGTCAGGGGGGCACGTACCCCCCAAGTCCGTCGTCAGCGTGTACGGCGTGCCTCGATCACCCCGGCGGCGACGACCGCGAAGAGGATGTGCCCCCAAAGTGCGACCCAGGTGATCGACCCGAAGCCGAGGAAGGGTTTCATACCCGCAACCAGATGCGCCATTCCGTAGAGTGCGAATACCCAGAGGCCGATCCCGTAGGCGATGGCTGGCAGGCTCCAGTGCAGGCTCGGGGCCACGCGCTGCCAGATCGGGCGCACGACGGTCATCCAGGCCAGGGGATAGAGCAGCAGACCTGTCAGGATATGCATGCCGTAGGGTATACCCAGCGCGCGGAGCTCCTTGCCCGGGATACCGGTCAGCTTGGCCAGAACCGTCTGTGCCAGCGGGACGGGCGCAAGTTTGGCCCCCAACCAGGGCGAGGTAACCGATTTCAGGAGCGGACTGATGAACTGGCCAAACAGATCGAACGCCACCGTCGCCGCAGCGCCTGCAAACAGGACCGTGGCAACGTCATAGCTGGTGATCGTGGGGAAGGCGCCGGTGCGCTTGTCAGTCATCATGTAGGTCATCTCTCGTCCTTTTCGTTTGCGATCTCTGGGCTGGCAAATGGGAGCGGATCGGCGCAGAAACAGGATTGTGTCATGCAGCTCACGTGCACGTCACCTTGCGTCAGAAAGGAGCCCGAATTGTTGCAATTCCGCGCAGGCCGCGCCCATGCCTGAGTTGCCCGAGGTTGAAACCGTGCGGCGCGGGCTGGAGCCGGTGCTCGAAGGACGGGTTCTGGAGAACGTGGAACAGCGCCGCCCTGACTTGCGCTGGCCATTGCCTGAGCGCATGGCAGAGCGATTGACCGGGTGCCGTGTCGAACGCCTGCGCCGCCGATCCAAGTGGCTGCTGCTGGATCTGGACTCTGGCGAGACCTGGATGATCCATCTGGGCATGTCGGGGCGTCTGTTGATCGACGGGGCGGAAACCGTGGATCTGCATCATGAACGGGCGACGCCCGGAAAACATGACCATGTGATCCTGCGGACCGAGGAGCAGGTTCAGGTCACCTATAATGATGCGCGGCGGTTTGGGGCCATGGACCTTTGGCAGACTTCCGATCTGGACGCGCACCCGCATTTGGCGGGCTTGGGGCCGGAGCCCATGGGCAATGCCTTCCATGCGGACGCATTGGCCGCGGCTATGGCGGAGCGGCAGAGCCCGGTCAAGTCCGTGCTTCTGGATCAACGAACCGTGGCGGGGCTCGGCAATATCTATGTCTGCGAGGCCCTTCACCGCGCGGGCATCCACCCGACCAGGATCGCGGCCTCGATTTCGAAACCAAGGGTTGCGCGCTTGGCAGAAGAGATCGTCGCCACGCTCGGCGAGGCGATCGAGGCTGGCGGCTCTTCGCTGCGCGACTACCGACAGGCGGACGGAGAGCTCGGCTACTTCCAGCACGCATTCAAGGTCTATGACCGGGAAGGCGAGCCGTGCCGCCAGGAGTGCAAGGGAAGCATCCGGCGCATCGTGCAATCGGGCCGGTCGACTTTCTACTGCACCAAATGCCAGAGATAGCTGGACCGGCACGCAGGCCTGACTAGACTGCGCCCCGGAATCACGCGAGGGAACCTGATCATGGCCTATACCTGTATCGCCACGGAGACGCGGGAGAATGTCGGGCTGATCCAGCTCGACCGGCCCAAGGCCCTGAACGCGCTGAATGCCACGTTGATGGAAGAGCTGTGCACGGCGCTCGAGGCCTTTGACGCGGACGAGAACATCGGGGCGATCGTGCTCACGGGCAACGAGAAGGCGTTTGCTGCGGGTGCCGACATCAAGCAGATGCAGGAGATGTCCTATACGGACGTGATGAA
>JBCDID010000254.1:0-5538 GCA_038749355.1 Pseudomonadota bacterium
CGAAGGTTTCATTTCGTACATCACAAGCCCTGCTGCGCTTGTCTTGCTCGTGCCCCTTATCTTAGCACTGATTTTCGCCTATATACGAAGGCGACCAGCCACGGAAAAGCAATCGGAGGACGCGGTGTCACCGGCGTTGACGAGTGAAGATATCCGGCTGGAACTTCAACCGGCCATGAACGTATCTGAGCGAAACATCTTCGCCCAGCTTCAAGGCATGGTCGGCGACCAGCTCGGCCGACCTGACTTAACAATTCACGCGCAGGTCGCCATGAGCGGCGTGATAGCTGTGAAGGCTGAGACTTGGGGCAAGGCTAGCGCTGCCATGAACACGATTGCACGCAAGCGTTTCGATTTTGTCGTCATCGACCGCGAAGGCAATGCACGCGTGGCCATCGAGTACAACGGACCGGGGCACAAGCAAGGCAATGCCAAGAAACGCGATCAGGTCAAAAGGATCGCTTGTGAGCGCGCCGGTATTCCGCTGGTGGTCATCGAGCATCCGCAGGAAGTTGCCGATGTGAAGGCCGATATAGCGGCTCACATATAAGTCAAATCAGGGCTAAATTTAGTTTTGGACTGTGGCATATCGGCCACTCATGTTGTCGCAGAATGTAAATTATGTTAAATATTATGCCTGAAGCAGTGGCGATAACCACGCATTTCCCATCATTCTAGAACCCAGCTTTCCAATCAGCGATAGCCCTGCCGATCTCCGCGCCGGAATCCTCCTGAATGAAGTGACTGCCCGCCACGCTCACTTCGCGTTGGTTCGAAAGCTCTCGCACATCATCCAGCACGGCGCCTTTCATGATCGCGCCGGGTTCAGCATCGACCAGAAGTTTCGGCCCGTCCCATGCGGACAGCCATGTCCAGTTCTCGGCAATAGTCGCCGTGCTCTCGGGCGGTTGGTTATCCAGCGGGATCTGACGGGGCCACGTCAGTGTCGGACGGCGATCCTCACCGGGCTCCGCAAACGGTCGCCGATACTCGGTCATCTCGTCCTCCGTCAGATCGCGCAAGACCGAGCCCGGCAAGATCCGCTCCACGAACACATTCTTGTTCAGGATCATGTCCTCACCGGCTTCCGAGCGCAGCGCGCCGAACAGGCCGCGGATGTTCTCGGGCCATTCCGCCATCGCCAGTGGCCTCGGCAATGTTTCCATGTAAGCGATCCCGGCGACGCGATGCGCGTTCAGCCGTGCCCAGCGGAACCCCAGTGCGCCGCCCCAGTCGTGGATGACCAGCGTGACGCGGCCCTCAGGCACCACTGCATCAAACCAACCGTCGAGAAACCGCGCATGTTCCGCCAGCGTATACCCGTCCGGGCCGCTATCCGGCAGCTTGTCGCTGTCTCCCATCCCGATGAGATCCGGCGCCAGCAGCCGCTCGGCGCCCTCCATCGCCCCCATCACGTCGCGCCAGAGATAGGAGGATGTCGGGTTCCCGTGGATGAACACGATCGGGTCGCCCGCGCCCATCTCCACCCAAGCCATACGGTGCCCATGCACCTCCACGAACTGCTTCCGCGCACCCCAATCGCTCATCATCATGTCCTTGGTTGATCAATCCGCCCACACCAGTACACGGTTGCCGCAACAAAACTGCGCGTCAAGGGAGGCTCACATGCCGGTTATTCGCGTTGATATTCTCGAGGGACGACCGGAGGAGAAGGTGAAGGAGTTGCAGGAGAGGCTTTGCGCCACGCTCTCCGAGGTGTTGGGCACGCCGCCTGAGGCGACCCACGTGATCGTCGACATCCATGACAAGCGGAACTGGTCCGTAGGTGGTGTCCGCTACATCGACAAGTGATGCACTGGCGGGAGGAACAACCCCTGCCCCTGCGCCGTGAGGTCCACTATGGCGACCGCGTGGTGTGGTGTTTTGCGGAACGGCCTCGGTCGACATGGGAGATGTTTGCGGCCTCCGTTGCGGCATCGCTGGGTCAGGATGCTCTGGTTGGCGAGGAGGGTGTACTCTCTTATGATGCACTCGCGGACCGGGCCCGACGGATTGCGGGCGGTCTTGTGGCCGCTGGCCTCGCGCCGGGTAACCGTGTCGCGATCCTCTTCGGCAACCGCTTTGCTTTCGTCGAGACGTGGCTGGCCTGCCAGTGCGCAGGGCTTGTCGCCGTTCCCATGAATCCGCGCCAGCCAGCCCCCGAGATTGCCTATGCGGCCAATCAATGCGGCGCCTCGGCGATCATCTTTGACGCGGGTTTGGCCGGCAACATCCCCGAGGCTGAGCAGATCCCATCAGTCCGGTATCTTTGGGCTGCATATGGCGACGCGCTCGAGGCATCGGCGTTCGAGGATCTTGCCGAGACGCCTCTCGATCCGGTGCCGGTCGCCGAGGAGGACTGCGCGACGATCCTCTACACGTCCGGCACCACGGGACGACCCAAGGGGGCGATGCTCACCCATCTCGGCATCGTGCATTCGTCAGAGCACTTCGCGCTTTCCATGGAGATGGAAGCCGGAGACCGGAGCCTGCTGGCGGTGCCTGCCAGCCATGTCACGGGCCTGATTGCGAACATCACCACCGCGCTGGCGCGAGGGGCTGCGATTGTGTTTCTGCGGGAGTTCAAGGCTGGGGACTGCCTGGATCTCATGACACGCGAGCGCGTGACCCACACGTTGGTCGTACCTGCCATGTACAACCTGTTCTTGCGTGATTCCATGTTTGATGATCACGATCTAATCCATTGGAAAATAGCCGGTTATGGGGGCGCTCCCATGCCGGAGTCGACCATCGCCGAGATGGCCCGCCGTGCACCGCATGTGGGGCTGATGAACGGCTATGGTGCCACCGAGGCGACATCGCCGACCACCATGAACCCGACCCGTTTCGCGGCCTCACACTCCGATTGCGTGGGGCTGCCGCTCCATTGCACCGAAATGGGTGTATTCGATCAGTACGGCTGCGAGGTGCCCACAGGCACGCAGGGCGAGATCTGGATGCGCGGGCCAAACGTGATCCCCGGCTATTGGGACAATCCGGAGGCCAACGCCACGAGTTTCGTGGGCGGGTGGTGGAAGTCCGGCGACATGGGCTCCATGACCGAGGACGGGTTTGTCCGCGTCCACGACCGGATCAAGGACATGGTCAACCGGGGCGGCTTCAAGGTCTTCTCCATTGAGGTCGAGAGCCGTCTGTCCTTCCACCCGAACATCCTGGAGAGCGCCGTGATCGGACGACCCTGCGAGGTTTTGGGCGAGCGGGTCCATCTGGTCGTCGTGCCGAAGGACACAGATCCGTCCGACGCGCTCTCCGACGATATCCGCGCTTTTGCGAGCAGGGAACTCGCGGACTACAAGGTGCCGGAGGTCATCCACTTCCGCACGAACCCCCTGCCCCGGAACGCCAATGGCAAGATCCTGAAGACCGAATTGCGTGAGGAGTACACATGACCCCGCTTCTCAAGGGTATCCGCGTGGTCGACCTGACCAGCGTCATCATGGGACCGTTCGCGACCGCACAGCTCGGGGCGCTGGGTGCCGACGTGATCAAGGTCGAGCCACCCACCGGCGAGGCCGTGCGCCATATCGCACCCATGAAGTCGCCGCAGATGGGGGCAGGCTATCTGAACGCCAACCGCAACAAACGCTCCGTGACGCTGGATTTGAAGACGGCGGAGGGACGCGAGGCGCTCGACCGGATTATCGCGACCTCGGATGTGTTCGTGACCAACATGCGCCGCAAGGCGACCGAGAAGCTGGGGTTGGACCCGGACGCTGTGCGGGCGCGCCATCCGAACGTGATCCACTGCGCGGCCATCGGGTTCGGGCGCGGCGGACCTTACGAGAACGATGCGGCCTATGACGATGTGGTCCAGGCCATGTCGGGTTTCGCGGCGGTCAATTCCAACGCGGCGGGGGAGCCACGCTTCGTCCCGCAGATCATCATCGACAAGCTGACAGGCATGTTCGTGGTGGAGGCTGTTTTGGCGGCACTCCTCCACCGGGAGCGGACCGGCGAGGCGCGCGCCTGCGAGGTCCCGATGTTCGAGACGGCAAGCTACTTCCTGATGGTCGAGCACCTGCAGGGGCAATCCCACCAGCCGCCCATCGGCCCGCCCGGCTATGTGCGGCTCACCAACCCCTACCGGCGTCCATACCCCACCAAGGACGGGTTCGTGGCGGTGCTTCCCTATATCGACAAGCATTGGGAGAAGATGCTGGCGCTCATAGGGCGCGAGGATGTGATGCAGGAGGAATGGTTCCAGTCCGTGACGTCGCGGTCGGCGCGGGTGCGTGACCTCTACCAGATGGTGGATGAGGCGATGCCGTCGAAGACCACTGCCGAATGGCTGGCCTTATTCAAGGAGGCGGACATTCCCTGCGGGCCTGTGAACACGATGGAGAGCCTGCTGGAGGACCCGCATCTCACAGCCTCGGGCGTGTTTCAGGGCCATGAGCACCCGACGGAGGGGCCGCTGCGTTTCCTGCGCCATCCGGTGCAATGGGATATGGATGAGGAGCCTGAAGCCCACGCGCCAGTGAATGGCGAGCAGACCCGCGAGATCCTGGCAGATGCCGGGCTGACAATGGACGAGATCGAGGCGTTGATCGCCAGCGGCGCGGCGCGAACGAGCTAGGGTGCATCATGGATGCACCCTACGCGGCATCGCGCAAGGGTCACCGCGTAGGGTGCCATCCTGCGCCGCTTGCGGCGCTGATGCACCCTTGAGGGGAGGAAAGATGAAAGCAGCCATCTATCGCGAAGCTGGCGGGCCCGAGGTTCTGTCAGTCGAAGATGTGGCCGACCCTGTGCCGGGCCCCGGCGAGGTTCTGGTACGGGTCCATGCGCACGGGGTCAATCCGACGGACTGGAAGCGCCGCTCCGGTGGGCGCGGGCCGCTGCCGTACCCACAGGTGATCCCGGGCTACGATGCGGGTGGCGTGGTCGAGGCCGTGGGCGATGGTGCGGACCCTGCCCGCATCGGTCAACGGGTCTGGGTCTGGGAAGGCGCGCACCAGAAGTGGGACGGCACTGCGGCGGGACTAGTCCGCGTGCCTGCCTCCCGCGCCATGCCACTGCCGGAAGGCACGAGCTTCGCCAACGGCGCGGCGCTCGGAGTGCCGGCCATAACAGCCTGCCATGCGCTAATGCTGGCCGGCGACCTGAAGGGCGAGACGGTCATCGTGACGGGGGCCGCAGGGGCTGTCTGCAACTACGCGGTCCAACTCGCCAAGGCCATGGGTGCGACTGTCATTGGCGTCGTCCGGGGCGAGGTGCAGAAGGAAGAGGATGCCGTGCGCGCTGGCGCGGATCATGTCATCAACACCGACCGGGACGATTTCCGCACACGGGCCATCGAGCTGACCGCCGGCAAGGGTGCCAAGTGCATTATCGACGTGGACCTCGGCGCGCATCTGGATTTCGCCTGGCAGATCGTCGCGCAGAACGGAACCATCGCGAGCTTCGGGTCGGCCACCAATCTCACCCCAACACTCGACTGGCCCAAGTACATGTACCGCAACATCGCGATCCGGGGCGTGGCGATCTTCGAGGTGCCGGAGGACGCGAAACTCCGCG
>JBCDID010000255.1:0-5533 GCA_038749355.1 Pseudomonadota bacterium
CCCGGGGCCACATGAGGCAGGGCGTTTTCATCGCGGTCGTCGGGCCCTCGGGTTCGGGAAAGGACACGCTGATCGACCGGGCGCTGGAGGCCCGTCCCGACATCGTGCGCGCGCGGCGCGTGATCACGCGCCCACCCGCGCCGGGGACCGAGGACTACGAGAGTGTTTCGGAGGCGGCCTTCGAGGGCCTTGCATTGGCAGGTGGGCTGACGTTGAGCTGGGATGCGCACGGGTTGTCCTATGGGATCCCGGTCGAAGTGAAGGCCGAGCTTGCTGCTGGCCGTCACGTGATCGCCAACCTCTCGCGCCGGGTCTGGCCGGACGTCAAGCTGCGCTTCGTGCTCAAACAGTTGATCTGGGTGACGGCGCCGTTGGACGTGCTCTCGCGTCGGCTTGCGGCGCGGGGGCGCGAGGAAGCGGTGGATATCGAAGCGCGTCTACGCCGACGCACGGATGCCCCTCCGCTTGAGGCGGTGATCATCGACAATGATGGCGACCTGGAAGACGGACTTGCCGCCTTCCTGGCAGCTCTGCCTCAACCTGTGAGTGGGTAGCGATGCACCAGCTTGAACGGAGCGCCATCGACTTGCTGAACCAGGCAGATTTCGTGCACAGGCATTGGATCGCGGGTCAGCTCCTTGGTCAACTCGCCGAGCACCGCTTGCGTGGCGTATGCGGTGTGGGGGTCCAGTTTGCCGGACAGCGTCAGGTGGAACCGGAACTCGTCCAGCACGTAAGGATAGCCCCAGCGCACCAGTATCTCGTCTTGGCGTGGCGTGAGCCCCGAGGCGCGCCGCTTCGCCAGTTCCGCCGCGCCCGCTGGAGCCCTGAACGAATCCAGAGATTGCACGCAATCCGCCGCGAGCGCCTTAAGCGCCGCACTTTCCCCGGTTGGAACCAGAGCCAGAAACGATCCCAATCGGGCCAGTTTGAGTGCGGGGGCGGCAAAGGGCGCGTGCCGGGCTGCAAGGGCCTCGATGGCCCGGCGCAGCCCCTGCTGGTCCGCCTGATCCTTCAGGCGGAAAGGGGGCTTCATGGTGCCATGAAACCCGTACACCCTCGGCGTGGCGGTGATCGCGGACACATCTACAGTGACATCCGGGTGCGCAACGGGCGCGCCCCGGGTCACATCCCATCCGAGCCACGCCGCCCCGAAGGCCGCCAAGCCAGATCCCTCCGGCGGCAGGTAGTAGATCCCGTAGCGAATATCCGGCATGGCGTGCACTCCCTTCCCAGACGGGCATCTGCCACGCCTATGTCACAAAACTGCGAGGGTGCCATGCGACATGAGCCCGCTCGCCACCTAGGAGTTTGTCATGCGAGACATGGCGGTGCGTGAAGAAGAGGTGATCCTGGCCAACGCCAAGCTTGTGTTGGAGGACCGGATTTCTACAGGGTCGGTGCGCATCAAGCACGGCGTGATCGTGTCCGTGGATGAGGGCAGCACTACCGTCCCGGGGGCGCTTGATTGCGAAGGCGACTATCTTGCTCCGGGTCTCATCGAGCTGCACACAGACAATCTCGAGCGTCACATGCAACCGCGCCCGGGGGTGAAGTGGCCGAAGAATTCGGCGCTAATCGCCCATGACGCCGAGCTTGCGTCGGTCGGGATCACGACGGTGTTTGACGCCATGCGCATCGGATCGATCGTCTCGGATTCGAAATCGCGCTACGGCAAATATGCCCGCGAGGCGAGCCGGGTGATGCTGGATCTGCGCGCGGCCGGGGTGCTCAGGATCAGCCACTTCTTGCACCTGCGTGCCGAGGCGTGCTCGGAGACGTTGGAGGAGGAGTTCGCGGAGTTTGGTCCGGACGACCGGGTCGGGCTGGTCAGCCTGATGGATCATACCCCCGGCCAACGCCAGTTCCGCAATGAGACGCAGTTGCGCGCCTATCTCTCGGGCAAGTATGCCATGGGCGAGGCTCAGATCGATGCGCATCTGGCCAACCAACGCAAGATAGGCGCGCAGTTCGGACCCGGACATAAAGCGCTTGCCGTGCGCCGGGCGACCGAGCTGGGCGCGATCCTTGCCAGCCATGACGACACGGCTGAGGCGCATGTGGTGGAATCTGCGAACCACGGGGTGCGGTTGGCCGAGTTCCCGACCACGATCGAGGCCGCCAAGGCCTGCCGGGCGCATGGGATCGCGGTGATGATGGGCGCGCCGAATGTGGTGCGGGGCGGGTCGCATTCCGGAAACGTGTCGGCCATGGAGCTGGCCGAGATGGGGCTTCTGGACATCCTCTCGTCTGACTATGTGCCCGGGTCGCTTCTATCGGCAGGCGTCGCGCTGGGCGAGGCCTGGGGTGATCTGGCGCGAGGGATCGCTACGGTGACGGCAGCACCTGCGGCTGCAGCGGCGCTGGAGGATCGTGGCCGGCTCATGCCGGGTCTACGCGCCGACATGGTGCGCTTCCGGCTGATCGACGGTGTGCCTGTCACGTCAGGGTCCTGGGTGAAGGGCGCCCGCGTGGCCTGATACATCATGCGGCCATTTCCCTGACGGGACCCCTCGCTGACGCTCGCCTGCCCACGTGCCGTGGTCAGATGGCCGCATCGCCCTGCAGCAGAGTTGTCATGGTCGGAGAGGTCCGCAGATCGGCCCTTATCGGCCGATACGAGGCTCCACCTCGTGCTCCGAGGTATCTTCGGCAAGGCGAAGGGGGCGGTCCCTTCACTGTCCTGTTTCTCTGGGGACGATTGGCCGCCGGCAACCGAGATCTCTCGTAGGCGGCTCATGGGCAAGCTATTGTTTCCGTCGGCGAAGAGTGATGCCCAAAAAAGCAAAACACATCGAGGCGAGGGGCCCTCCGCCTGATTGCCCCGTCCTGCAGTTCATGCAACTAAGGTCGAGAGGCAACCCGGCGCGGACTACCGATGATCGAAACGAGCAGAGTCACCTTCACCGCGGGCAGCGGGCATCTGGACCGTTCGTCCCATTTGCGCGACATTTGCGATGACTTGCTCCGGCATCGCCGTGCGGCCCTGCTGCCAATATACCATGGCAAGATCCTGATCGATCTGGAGGAGGATGAGCCGAGGCTGGGCTGGGTGCCGCCGCTGGCCGACTACTTGGCGGAGGCCACGGAAACGCCGGTCTTCCTCGGCATGTCCGGGGAGACACCCTGTTTTGCCGCTGACTTCACGGCACTGGAGGAGCACCAGGCCGAGGAACGCTTTTGCGACGGCGCGAAGTTCATTGACCTGCGATCCATTGCGGCCGAGCTGGGGCCTGCGTCTGCCTCCATCGCTGCGACGGCCAAGGGTGTGATCGGTTGGCACGAGACCCATACGTTCTGCTCGCGCTGTGGAGCGCCGTCACTGCCCGAGAACGGCGGCTGGCGGCGCAAGTGCCCGTCCTGCGGAGCGCTGCATTTCCCAAGGACGGATCCGGTGGTCATCATGTTGGTGCTGCGCGATGACGAGGCGCTGCTGGGCCGCCAGTCGCAGTTCCCGCCGGGCATCTACTCGTTGCTGGCAGGCTTCATGGAACCCGGTGAGACCGTCGAGGATGCCGTGCGCCGCGAGGTAAAGGAGGAGACCTCTGTTGATATTGGCCGCGTTGGCTATCTCGGCTGCCAGCCCTGGCCTTTTCCGTCCAACTTGATGATTGCCTGCGTGTGCGAGGCAGAAAGCGTGAAACTGAAGATCGACCCGGACGAGCTCGAAGACGCTCAATGGGTGAGTCGCGCCAAGATGCAGGTTGTGCTGGACGGCAAGCACCCTCGGTTGAGCGCACCCCGCAAGGACGCCATAGCGTGGGCGATCCTGACGGACTGGGTGAACGGGGAGATCAACTTCCCCTGAGACCTGCTCAAACAGGTTGGTCGCTCGCCTATGCCTAGGTGCCGGATACATCGTGCCGCTTTATCAGGTGCAGCGGCTATGGCCCTTAAGGTCGCGTAGTTACCTTGCGAAGATCTCGGCTTCGTCCACGCCCCAGAGCGCCGTCTTGCGGATCCAGCCGCGGTGGCCTTCGGCTTCCACCTCGCACCATTGGATCTCGCAGGCGCGGAGCCGTGCCACGACACCGCGCTCGGCCTGCGCGGTTGCCGCTGCCGTGTCTGCGGGATCCTCCCGTAGCAGCACGTCATCTCCGACGACCAGTACCGTCCTGCGTCCTGTGATCATGGCATGGTAGACCCAGCCGCCCGCATCATCCATGTCCACGATGCGCCGCCAGTCGCCATACTCATCCACCACCCGCACCGGCAGGCCTGCACGACGAAAGACCCAATCCTTACGGTAGTCGAGCCCCGGTCCCCGGCGCACATTGACCTTGGCGGACCGCATCGAGACATATCGGGGCAGGGGGAGGTTCGTCACCGGACCAGTCTCGCCCGCAGGCTGATCCGCGCTGGCGGAGTGATCCGAACTCGAGGTTCCGATCAGAAACGCTGCCAAGGCGCATACCCAAATGAACCGCATACCCTGCCTCTTATCCACGGGCGACCGCGGCCACCCCACCTGCTCGTGCCGCCTTGCGCGGTCTAGATTGCCGGGGGCTGGATTTTTCCCTTTCCCATCAGCGGTGCGAACTCTATCACGGCCCCGAGAGAGACGGAAGGACCAAGCCTTAAAGGACTCGCACCCATGCCCGGAGCCCGCCCCAAAGTCGTGGTGACCCGCCGCCTGCCCGAACCGGTCGAGACCCGGATGCGGGAGCTGTTCGACGTGACGCTGAACGAAGCCGATGCGCCCATGGATCCGGAGACATTGGGTCAAGCCATGCAGACCGCCGATGTGCTGGTGCCGACGCTGACCGACAAGATCGACCAGAAGCTGCTGGCCCATGCCGGGCTGAACCTTCGGCTGATCGCGAACTATGGTGCGGGTGTCGATCATATCGACGTGGGCACTGCTCGGTCGCGCGGGATTCTCGTGTCCAACACACCGGATGTGCTGTCTGAGGACACAGCCGACATGACCATGGCGCTGATCCTGGCGGTGCCCCGGCGGTTGACCGAGGGACTGGCTGTCATGCAGTCGGGCGATTGGGATGGCTGGCGCCCGACTGGCATCACCGGGTATCGGTTGGGTGGCAAACGCCTGGGCATTGTCGGCATGGGCCGGATCGGGCAGGCGGTGGCGCGCCGTGCGCGGGCCTTCGGCATGCAGGTACACTATCACAACCGGCGCCGGCTGCATGAGGATATCGAGCGGGAGGTAGACGCGACGTATTGGGAGAGCCTCGACCAGATGCTCGCCCGCGTCGACATCGTGTCGGTGAACTGCCCGCACACGCCTGCGACGTTCCATCTGCTGTCCGCGCGGAGGCTGAAACTGCTTAAGCCAACGGCCTATGTGGTGAACACGGCCCGGGGCGAGATCATCGATGAGAACGCCCTGATCCGGATGCTTGAGGCGGGCGAACTCTCCGGTGCGGGTCTCGACGTATTCGAACACCAGCCTGGCATCAACCCGCGCCTCTTGCGCCAGCCCAATGTGGTTGTCCTGCCGCATATGGCCTCGGCGACAGAGGAAGGCCGGATCGAGATGTGGAGCTATGTCAGCGAGGAGCTTCCTTCGGTC
>JBCDID010000256.1:0-5531 GCA_038749355.1 Pseudomonadota bacterium
GCGCGGCGCGCACGACCAGCGACATCGCGAAATCCCTGCTGATCTCCTGGTGCCTCTATGCATTCATCGCTGCGGGGTTCGAGCACTCGGTCGCCAACATGACCGTGTTCTCGGTCGCGCTGTTCTCGGAGCATCCGGAGACGATCTCGACCGCAGGCGCGCTGAGGAACCTGCTGATCGTCACCGCCGGGAACGCAGTCTCGGGCGTCTTCATCATGGGCATTGGGTACTGGTTCGCTGCATCCCGTCCGGTGGTCGAGGAACCCGCTCTTCACCCGGCAGAAAGCTACATCGCCGAGTAAGTCTATCGCCGCACCCGCCAGGTCCGGGGCCGCTGGTCCCAGATGGCTTTCGCAAGTGCCGCGACAGCCAGGGCGCAAAGTACAACCTTGGAGACCGTACCCATCGTCCCCTCGATCAACAACGCGTGCACCACGCTGCCGACGACCACAACACTTGCCAGCGAGAGGTGCCAGAAGCGCCAGAACCTGGGCCTCAGCCGCAGCTTCTTCCTCATCGCCGCCAGCGCGGCCGCCGCAAAAACCGCCCACATGGCGATGACACCCCAATCGGAGAACGGGGTCGGTGAGCGGAACAGGAGCACGTCCACGACGTCAGGAGGGCTGGTGAGCCAGAGCCCCACCACATGCGCGATCACGGCACCAACCAGCCCGATGCCGACCCAGACATGCACCCGCCGCCCGAACCTGATCGTGAGACCCGGCAGGTACCCGCCTGCCAGCAGAGGCTGCACCAGCAACAACCCCATCGCGACGATCCCGGCAAAGCCCGCCGCGATGTAGACCGCGCTGCGCCATTGCAGGAACGGGCTGCCCGCCGCGATGACGACCGGCACGACCAACGCCGCGGCCAGCCCCGCCCAGATCAGGACGGCACGGGTCACCCCGCCCCCTCGTCTGGCCTCACACGGGCTTCAGCACGAAATGCGCGTCGAGGCTCGTGTCGCGTGAGCTTGGCATGATCGGGCGCAGGAACACGGTCTCGAAGCCGAGATCATCGTAGTCCGCATCATATGCCAGGTGCGCGTGGGGCTGACCAAAGGCAGGCACGATCTGCGGCATCTCCAGCCGAAACGCCCCGTTCGCATCCGTCAGCGTCGCGCCATGACTGCGGGCATCGCTCTCATAGCCTTCGGTCGTATGCGCCCAGATCTGGATGCGGACGCCCGGCAGCGGCGCGCCATCGCCCGCACGCCGCACGGTCCCGTTCATCCAGAAGCCGCCGCCACCGATGCGATCCACAATGGCCGCGCCCGGCTGATAATTGTTGGCCCCGCCCCGCATGGTCGGCGTCGGAGCCAAACCCGCCGCACGGGCAGGCATCAGAAAACCCGCCGCGCCAACTGTCGCGGCCCCCGTCAGCAGGAGATTACGGCGTGTATGCAGTTCTGCAGTCATCTCGGTTCTCCAATCATGCGTTCATCCATTGGATGTAGGAGATATGTGCTCGGAGAAAACCACCAGCCCCTTCTTCGCTCGTCTGGTGGGCGTCACCCGAACGCGCTCTCCCGCGCCTTGATGACCTGTTGCACGAACCGGTTCGTCGGCACGGACAGCCGGAAGGCTTCAGCCTCGCGCACGATCGCGCCGTTGATCGCATCGATCTCGCCGATCTTGCCCGCCTGGTGGTCCTGGGTCATGGACGGATAGGCGCCGCGCAGCTTCTCTCCGAAGGCCCGCACATAGGCGACCGGATCCTCGATCTCGACTGCGATCTCCTTGGCCCGAGCAACTTCCCAGGCCTCCGCCGCGCAAGCCGCCGAGATGGTAGCGGCCTCTTCATTGTCCAGCACCTCACCCACCCGAAGGTTCGTGACAGTACACGGCCCGGAGTAGGCGCAATTGCAGATCAGCTTTTCCCAGACCATTTTGTGGATATCGTCGAAGGTGAGGACCTTGAAGCCCGAGGATGTCCAGATCTCGGCGATCCTCGCGGTCCGGTCGGTCAGCCCGCCCGCGTATTCGCCGATCCGCACGAACTCCATGCCGTTGTGATGCGCGTGGCCCGGCCCCTTCATGGACGCGCCGAACCCGCCGACAACGCCGATGGACACGCGGTCTTCCCCCAGCGCCTCGGCAGCCATGTCCGGCCCGCCGAGACCATTCTGGATGGACAGCACCGGTGTCTCGGGCCCGAGGATCGGGCCGATGGCCTCGCAAGCCGCGGCAAC
Organism: Pseudomonadota bacterium; assembly: GCA_038749355.1. Classification (GTDB taxonomy): domain Bacteria; phylum Pseudomonadota; class Alphaproteobacteria; order Rhodobacterales; family Rhodobacteraceae; genus Thermohalobaculum. The sequence continues at coordinate 2,192 of JBCDID010000256.1, forward strand.
GCCGTCGAGCTTGGTTGCAATGATCGCAAGGTCCACCTCGCCCGCATCCGCCGCCCGGGTCGTAGCGTTGAGACGCACGGTCCGGTCGCCCGAGGCACCTTCGACGCGAAGGCCATCCTTTGCCATGGCCTCCACATGGGCCTCCCAGGCATCCACGGCCCAGACCTCGTGCCCGGCATCCGCCATCAGCGCAGCATAGACCGAGCCCATGGCTCCCGTTCCGATGATCGCGACCTTGGCCATGTTGTCCTCCCTGTTTTGGGCATCATCCGACAACAAGGCGCGGGCTGGCAACCGCTGCGTGATCCGCTTAGGCTCGACCCATGCGCGAGACGATCATCGATCTGAACGGCCACCCCACGCGGGTGATGCAAAGCGGCACCGAGGGTCCGGCGATCCTCCTCCTCCACGGGTTCCCCGAATACTCCGGCGCGTGGGAGGAGGTAATGGCCGCACTCCCCAACTGTCGCTGCTATGCACCCGATCAGAGGGGGTACGGGATCTCTTACCGGCCGGAAGCGGTCGAGGAATATGCCGCCGGTCGGCTCGCCCGCGACATGCTGGACCTGATCGGGGCGCTTGGGCTCAATCGGATCCATGTGGTCGGCCACGACTGGGGCGCCTCTGTCGCCTATGCAGTCGCCTTCGCCAATGATCCCCGGGTTGTCAGCCTGACCATCCTGAACGGCGTCCACCCGATACCGTTCCAGAAAGCGCTGGCGGCGGGCAGGGCTCAGACCGCCGCCTCGCAGTACATTCCGTGGCTGAAGCGGGAGGGCTCGGAGGACATCCTCGCCGCCAACGGGTTCGCCCGGCTCCGCGCGCTCTTTGCCGAGGGCATGGATATGTCTTGGCTCACCGGCGCACGGCTCGAGGCCTACAAGGCCGCGTGGAAGGACGCGACCACACTGCGCGCCATGGTCAACTGGTACCGCACCAGCCCGCTCGCGGTTCCGCCGACGGGCAAAATCCTCCCGGACGACCAACTCCCATACCTGCCGGCGGACCGGATGCGGGTGCGCATCCCTCATCTGCTGGTCTGGGGCATGGGCGATATGGCGCTTCTGCCCGAGGCCCGCGCGGGGTTGGGTGAATTCTGCGCGGATCTGACCGTGCACGAGATCGAAGGCGCCGATCACTGGCTCCACCATCAGAAACCGGCCGAGGTCGCGGACCTGATCCGCGCGTTCATCGCCGAGCGGGACTAGCCCTCCAGCCGCGTGCAGAAGATCAGCCTGTTCCCGTTCGGATCGCTGATCGCCATATCCGCCCAGCCCCACGGTTGATCCTGCACCCCGGGCACGGCGTGTCGGTACTTCTTGGCCAGTAGCGCGGTGGAATAGGCGCGCACATCCGGCACCTCGATCCTGAGAGACGCGCCGGGGCTGGCATCGCCGAAATGCTCGGACAGATGGATCTCGCAGGCGCCCATCTTCACGCTCATGTAGAGCGGGGCGTCAGGGCTGAACCTGTGCTCGAACACCACCTCGAAGCCCAGGAAATCCAGGTAGAACGCGCGGGTCGCTGCCTCGTTGAAGGATCGCAGAATGGGGATGGGCGCAGCCGCCGCCACCTGATCACCCATGAGATTGCACCTCCGCCGCCGACCGCTAGGGTTGTCGGCAACGATACAGGAGGGCCGCATGGCATTCTACGAACTTCGCCGCTACGAGATCCGCCCCGGCAAGATGGCCGAATGGGTGAAGATGATGGAGGAGGAGATCATCCCCTTCCAGACGCAGGTCGGCATGGTGGTCGCGGGCTCGTTCCAGGTCGAGGGCGAGGATGTCTACTTCTGGATCCGGCGCTTCGAGAGCGAGGCGGAGCGGCAGCGGCTTTACGAGGCGGTCTATCAGTCCGAGCATTGGTTGCAGAACCTGACAGACCGGGTGGGCGCGTGCATTGACCGGTCGACCATTCAGATCACACGGCTGGAGCCCACCTCCCGATCCATCCTGCAGTAGATCTGGCCCTGCGGGCTTCGGTGCATCAACGTCGTCACAAGCACGACGAAGGATGCACCCTACACGGGACGCCTCCTCAAGCGCCGCGTAGGGTGTCATCCAAAGTGCCGCTTGCGGCACGTGATGCACCCGTGACTCCCCTAATCACATGCGCCCCGTCTCCCAGATCTCACGCCACGGCACCGACAGCGCCGAGATCGGGGTGTGTTCAGTCCTCTCGAGATATCGGCCCACCAGCAGATGTCCCATCGGGTAGACCGCCCTGTAGACCTGCTCCGGATAGCCGTTGAGCTCGTAGAGCCACTGCCAGACAGGGTTGCCGTCCTCCGGCGGGGTCGCTGCAATGTCCGGCGCGAGCCGGTCGAGCAGATCCCTGGTCCGCGCGCTATCATGCCCAGTCACGATCAACGGCTCGCCATAGCCCAGCCATGCCTCGCACTGTGTTGCCAGGCCCTCCAGCACCAGCACCTCGCCCCCTGCCCACTCCTGCCAGCGCCGTGGCCAGAAGTGACGCTGGCGCAGGCAATGATGGACCTCATGCACGGTCAGTCTCGCGAGCTTCCGCCGCGTGTCCGAACCCAGCACCGGGTTCGCGTCATCCACCCACATGACACAGCTATCAGGGCCGTATGACCTGCCGCCCGTGCCGGTGAACCGGGACGTGTTCGCATGCTGGTGCACCGCGATCGCAATTGGGGCGACGGGCACGTGCGCCTCCAGCGCCGCGATCCCTTCGTCGATGCCCGCGCGGATCTCGGCCTCGACCTCCGGTGCCAGCAAGCCGAAGCCGTTCGAAAATGCGATCTGTACGGACATACCCACCTCCAAAGAACGGCAACATATCAGCGTCCTGTTTGCGCACCCAATCAATCCCGCTAGGCTCCACCCCATGACCACAACCCTGCCCATGGATCGCGACCACATCTATGTCTCGCTCGAGACCTTGCGCGGCATGGTCGGCACCGAGACGGGCGTCTCGGACTGGACCCCGATCAGGCAGGACCGCATAGACGCCTTCGCGGACCTCACCGGCGATCACCAGTTCATCCATGTCGACCCGAAGGCCGCCGAGGCGACGCCCATGGGCACCACGATCGCGCACGGGTTCCATACGCTTGCGCTCATGTCCTATCTCGGCATGGGGACACGGCCCCGGCTGGAGGGCGTGAAACACTCGGTCAACTACGGCATTGACCGTCTGCGGTTCGTCGCACCCCTGCCATCCGGCGCACAGGTGCGGGCACGGTTCACGCTCGCCGAACTCGAGGAACGCACACCCGGCGAGATCACCATGCACTATGACGTCACCGTCAAGCTCCAGGGTCAGGAGCGCCCGGCCCTCGTCTGCCGCTTGCTCTCGCGCAGCTATCTCGACC
>JBCDID010000257.1:0-5523 GCA_038749355.1 Pseudomonadota bacterium
ACCGTCGGCGCAGGCGTCGTATCGAAAATCATCGAATAATCCGCACTAAGGTGCGTCACAAGATCAAGGGGTCCGGGAGCCAATCCCGGACCCTTTTTCTTTCTGATCCCTAGCGCCGGTTCACCCGGAGCATTTCCGGTTGGCGTCGCGCACGGCAGAGGCAAACCCCTCTACCGAGAAAGACATGCTGTCGGTCCCGATCGTCACCCGTCCCGACTGCCCCTGTGCGAGCGCCGCGCGCACCGCTCGATCCGCATCTTCAGACAGCAGCCACCCGGTTTCGCCCTCGAACTGCAAGGGCCATTCCTGAGCACCAACATTCAATGTGCCTCGGCGGGCAGGCCAGCCACCACCCTGGTTGATGACCGCAAACTCGCCCGTGCCCGCAGGCGAGGTCTCGGCCGTGACCAATGCATAGACCGAGCGCCCCCGGTACCCGACCGGAACCGCCAGCATGGTCGTCGCAGCCCAGCATTTGCGCGCGCTGCCGGACCCTGCGGCGAATACGCTCCAGTCCCCGTGCGTGACCGGTTCGCGGGACGTGTTACCGGATGCGCAGCCCATAAGGCCGAGCACGACCACTCCGGCCATCCATGCGACCGGCCGTTTCATCGTCAGAGGCGCTCGGCGTGCCAGGCGATGTGCTCTTCCATGCAGCTCGCCACGAAGTAATAGGAGTGGTCGTAGCCCGGCTGCATCCGGAACTCCCCGCCCGTACGGGTCGCGGCCATCGCCCCTGCCAGGGACTCGGGTTTCAGCAGGTCGAGGAACTGATCCGCCCCGCCCTGATCAACGAGAATGTCCTTCGCCCAGCCCTTGTCCTTCAGCAGAACCGTCGCGTCATGGCCCTGCCATGCGCCCTCGTCCGATCCAAGATAGGCCCCTAGCTGCTTGCGGCCCCAGTCGCTGCCTGACGGGTTCGCAATCGGCGCGAAGGCCGAGACCGACTGGTAGAGATCCGGGTTGCGCATGGCCAGCGTCAGCGCCCCATGCCCGCCCATGGAATGCCCCGTGATCCCCTGCCGCTCGGCGTCCACCGGGAACTCCGAGACGACCAGCTTCTGCAACTCCTCTGTCACGTAGGAGTACATCTTGAAATGCGGCGCCCATCGCGCTTCGGTCGCGTCCACGTAGAACCCCGCACCCTGCCCGAGGTCATAGTTCTCGTCATCCGCCACGCCCTCGCCACGCGGGGAGGTATCCGGGAACACCAGCGCCATCCCGGCCTCCGCCGCCCATGCCTGCGCGCCCGCCTTGGTCATCGCGTTCTCGTGTGTGCACGTCAGCCCCGAGAGATACCAGAGGCACGGCACCGGCCCCGCCTCGGCATCCGGCGGCAGGTAGACCGCGAAGGTCATGTCGCACTGCGTGGTCTCGGCCTTGTGGGTATAGACCCCCTGCACGCCGCCAAAGGCGCGGTTCTCGGACACGGTTTCCATGGATTCTCCCCGGAGTTGTTCTCCCTCGGTCATACGAGTTCGAGCATGCCCTCGCAAGCGACAGGAAGTCGGGTCACAGGCCGGAGATGCGCATGGCGTATGTGCGAACTAGCCGACCGGCGCACTCAGTAGCTGTATTCGCCAAAGACGCGGGTCACATCGCCTGCCCATAGACCGTTGTACTGCGCGAGCAGCTCATCCGCCGCGGTCTCGCCCCGATCCACCGTATCATTCAGCGCGTTCAGGAAGTGGCGTTCATCCGGCACCATCCCGCCGGCGCCTTCCCGTGCCCGCGCGCGCAGGCCCTGGTCCGAGATCGCCAGCACGTCCCGCGCGATGTCCTGCATTGTTCGCCCACGGAACTGCGCTCTGAGCCCGTGGACCGATGCGTCAATCCGCATCTGTTCGCGTTCCTCTGCCGTCCAGTCGCGGCAAAGGTCCCAGGCCGCATCCAGCGCGCCCTGGTCGTAAGTGAGCCCAACCCAGAAGGCGGGCAAGGCACAGAGCCGCCGCCACGGTCCTCCATCCGCCCCACGCATTTCGATGAACTTCTTGATCCGGGCCTCGGGGAAGATCGTCGTCAGGTGATCCGCCCAGTCCGAGAGCGTTGGCACCTCGCCCGGCAGGGCGGGCAGTTTGCCTTCCAGAAAGTCACGGAAAGACTGCCCCAACGCGTCAATGTACACCCCGTCGCGGTAGACGAAGTACATGGGTACATCCAGCGCGTAGTCGACCCAGCGCTCGAAGCCGAACCCGTCCTCGAAAACCCATGGCAGCATCCCCGTCCGGTCCGCGTCCAGATCGCGCCAGATCCGGGCTCGCCAGGACTGGTGACCGTTGGTCTTTCCCTCGAAGAACGGCGAGTTCGCGAACAGCGCCGTCGCCACCGGCTGCAGCGCCAGCGCCACGCGAAGTTTCTGCACCATGTCGGCCTCGGACGCGAAGTCGAGGTTCACCTGCACCGTGCAGGTCCGGTACATCATCTGCGTGCCGTGGGTGCCGACCTCGCCCATATAGCGGGTCATCAGCTTGTAGCGGCCCTTGGGCATCATGGGCATCTGCTCATGCGTCCAGTGCGGGGCAGCACCCAGTCCGATGAAGCCGACGCCGATATGGTCGGCGATGGATTTCACCTCGGCCAGGTGGGCGTTCACCTCGTCGCAGGTCTCGTGGATGGTCTCGAGCGGCGCGCCGGACAGCTCCAGCTGCCCACCCGGTTCCAGCGACACGTTCGCCCCGTCCTTTGTGAGGCCGATGATGTTACCACCTTCTTCCAGCGGGGCCCAGCCATAGCGGTTGCGCAGACCCTCCAGAACGGCCTTAATCGAGCGCGCGCCCTCATAGGGCAGCGGCTTCAGCGTGTCCGTGCAGTAGCCGAACTTTTCGTGCTCGGTGCCGATGCGCCAGTCTGCTTCGGGCTTGCAACCGGAGGCGAGATAGCCCGCCAGGTCATCCCGGCTTTCGATTGGGCCGCCGCCCTGCTGTGGAATGGACATGTGCGGCCTCCCGGGGCTTGCTGTCTGAATCAGCTAATGCAGCATAGGAAAAGACGCAACCTCGACGACGGGAATGGCAGCAAGATGCGTTTGAGATATGTGGTTTGTGATATGGTGCGCGATGCACCGGGGTGGATCGAGGAGAATTGAGATGAAGCGGCACGCCTTACGTCCCCTATTGATCCCCGTTGTTCTGATCGGTGCCATGGCAGTCTCCGGCTGCGCACGCCAGATCAGCGCCGACAGCTACGAGGGCCCCGCCGCGGGCGAGATCTCCCGCACCTATTCAGGCGTGGTCGAGAATGTCCGGCAGGTCGAGATCCAAGAGCAGGACACGCTGGACAACAACAAGACGGGCCAGATCATTGGCGGCGTTGCCGGTGGGTTCGCGGGTTCAACCATCGGAGCAGGCGTTGGCCGGGCCGCGGCTGTGGCCGGTGGCGCGATCCTCGGGTCGATCTTCGGTGCCTTGGCGGAGCAGGAAGTGAAACGCCAGCCCGCCCTGGAATACATCGTGCGGTCTGAGACAGGTGAGCTTGTGACAGTCGTGCAAGGGCTGGAGCCTGCGCTTGCTCCGGGCCAACGGGTCTTCGTGCAGGAAAGCCGCACCGGGCGCAGCCGGATCACCCCCGCGACATGACTCGCCTCTGACGACGGGGTGGAGAGCCATCACCGTCCCTAACGCGCCCGTCTCTCCCGCACCGAAATCACGATGCCTGAGAGGATGATCATCATGATCCCGACGGCGCCCAGCCAGTCGGGCAGGTCGCCGAATATCCACCACCCGAGCAGAACCCCGACGGCGATCTGCAGATAGGCCAGTGGCGCGACGCGGCTGGGCTCGATCTGGGCATAGGTGAAGATCAGCAGGAAATGGATGAGTGTCGACAGAAGCCCGATCACCACCATCACAGCCAGATCCCACCAGACCGGAGTGACCCAGCTCCACACCATCATCGGCGTCAGCAGCACGACCGAGACCAGCGCAGGCATCGCCAGAAGCATCATCTGCGGTGCAGTGCCTGTCAGCCGCCGGGTCAACAGAATGTAAGCAGCCGCCGTGATGGCCGCCGCCAGCGCCAGTGGCACGCCCGGCGTCATCTCGCGGAAGCCCGGCTGGACCACGAGCAGAACGCCCCCCAGTCCCGCAAGCGCCGCGGTCCAGCGCACAGGCCCGACTTGGTGTCCCATCACCATGGCCGAGAACGCCATGATCATCAGCGGAAACGTGAAGATCAACGCCTGCGCGTCCGCAAGCGGCATCCAACGCAGGGCCGCAATATAGAACACCGCCATCAGCAGGAAGCAGAGCGCGCGCGCCAGATGCGCCGGGCTGAGCGGTATCCGGGTCCCGCCCGCCAGCGCCAAGGGCAGCACCAGCCCCGTATGCACCAGATTGCGGACCCAGGTGATCTGCTCCGCCGGATAGGTCGCGACCACCAGCTTGGACAGCGCGTCCCCGATGGGCAGCAGCACCATTGCCGTCAACATGGCCGCGAGGCCGAAGATTGCGCGTTGTTGTTCCATTGCAATCAACCGAGCGTTCGCGCGGGCCTCTTCGGATCAAGTAATCTGGAATCTGGCGAGGACACGAACTCGGCGCATCGACGTCACATCACCCTGCGCGGACGCGCCGCCGCCCCCATCTGTCACCGCGCCGCCAGCCATCATGACGGGCGACCAGTCAGAGGGCTCGCCCCAATCGTGATCCTCGCCATAACCGCTGCCACGGATCGCGTCGTTCAGCTCGCGGACCGAGTGCAGATGGAGGACCTCTACCCCAGCCGCCTGTGCGATTGCATCCGCGCTGGCGCGCGCGTCGGATACGGCCTCAGCCAGGGCGATCGCGCGATCTCGCGCGTCATCCTCGAACTCTGGCGCCTTGGTGTCGACTTGGAGGGTGGCGCCATCGGGTTTGAATTCCCCAAGATGCGATTGGAGCTGCGCCACCTCGCCCGAGTTGCTGAGTTCAACCCGCAGGCTCATGACAGCTTTCGAGACGTCCTTGCGCCGCCAGTAAGAGCGTTCATCCGATCCGCCGCCGTCCGCGAGCGCCTCTTGGTCGACGCCGCAATCCACCAGATGCGCCACCAAGGCTGTCATCGTTTTCGCCAGTTCATGGCGGTCGCTGGCCCGGGTTGAACCGGCCTTTAGGGTTAGCTCCACGGGGAATGACTTCGCCTTCAGACTGTAGCGACAGGAGCCAACAACTTCGATCAGACGGTCCATGATCTATCCTTGAATAGGCTTGCAATAGAAAAGGGCGGGCTTTGCGCCCGCCCTTCGTGTTCACATCCAGGTGGGCGCGGGGCCCACCGGGGTGGGCTTTCTCAGTAGGTTACCACCGCGCGGATCGACTCGCCGTGGTGCATCAGATCGAAACCCTTGTTGATGTCATCCAGCGGCATGACGTGGGTGATCATCGGGTCGATCTCGATCTTCCCTTCCATGTACCAATCCACGATCTTGGGCACATCCGTGCGCCCGCGCGCGCCGCCGAATGCGGTCCCGCGCCAGACACGGCCGGTGACAAGCTGGAACGGACGGGTCGTGATCTCGGCCCCGGCCGGGGCCACGCCGATGATGAT
>JBCDID010000258.1:0-5523 GCA_038749355.1 Pseudomonadota bacterium
CGCCTCTCGTATGCGGGTCCGGAGCGAGACGCCCGCATTTTGAAGCGCGCCTGTGACAATGAGGTCTGCATGGCTCTCTACGAGCATGTTTTTATTGCGCGTCAGGACTTGTCCAACGCGCAGGCCGAGGGCTTGATGGAGCACTTCGGCCAGGTACTCTCCGACAATGGCGGCAAGGTGGTCGACTCCGAATACTGGGGTCTGCGCACCATGGCCTACAAGATCAACAAGAACCGCAAGGGCCATTACGGGTTCATGAAATCCGACAGCCCGTCTGCCGCTGTGCAGGAGATGGAGCGCCTGATGCGCATCCATGACGACATCATGCGGGTGATGACCGTGAAGGTCGACGCGCACGAGGAAGGCCCGTCGGCCGTCGTGCTGGCCAAGAACAGCCGCGACGAACGCCGTGGTGGGCGTGATCGTGATGACCGTGGCCCGCGCCGCGACCGCGATGACCGCCCGCCGCGCCGCGACCGCGACGACCGTCCCCCCCGGCGTGAGGAGGCCTGATCCATGGCACGCAAACCGTTTTTCCGCCGCCGCAAGTCCTGCCCGTTCTCTGGTCAGGGTGCTCCGACGATCGACTACAAGGACGTGAAGCTGCTCCAGCGTTTCGTGTCCGAGCGTGGCAAGATCGTACCGTCGCGCATCACCGCCGTTTCGGCAAAGAAGCAGCGTGAGCTGGCCCGTGCAATCAAGCGCGCCCGCTTCCTCGCCCTTCTGCCCTACGCGGTCCATTAAGGGAGGCGATCATGGAAGTTGTACTCCTGCAACGCGTCGAGAAGCTCGGCCAGATGGGTGACGTGGTCAACGTCAAGGACGGCTACGCACGGAACTTCCTGCTGCCGCAGGAAAAGGCTCTGCGCGCAACGAAGGCCAACATGGCCCAATTCGAAGCGCAGCGTGCCCAGTTGGAGGCCCGCAACCTCGAAGCAAAGGGCGAGGCCGAGCGCGTCGCCAAGGATCTCGATGGACAGCAGTTCATCATCATCCGTCAGGCGTCCGAGGCTGGCTCGCTCTACGGGTCGGTCACTGCGCGTGACGCGGCAGAGGCCGCCACCGAAGGCGGGTTCACTGTCGAGAAGCGCCAGGTCGTGCTCGAAAAGCCCGTCAAGGAACTGGGCCTGCACGCGATGCGCGTGATCCTGCACCCCGAAGTGGATGCGACGATCACGATCAACGTGGCGCGCTCCGAGGAAGAAGCGACGCTTCAGGCCTCGGGCAAGTCGATCCAGGATCTGCGTGCCGAGGCTGATGCCGAGGCCGAGTTCGACATTGCCGAGCTCTTCGACGACATGGGTGCTGCCGCCAACGAAGATGACGGCGACGACGACGCGCCTGCAACCGACGGCCCGGCCCCTGTGGTCGAGGAAGACAACAGCGACGACCCACGTGGCTGAACCAAATCCGTGGGGCGGGTGAGAACCCGCCCTGCACTCGCCTCGCGCTGAAGGAGGAGCCGCGCCATGGCCCAGCCCTCCCGCACCGAAGAGGCCGCACTTCCAAAGACCCTCCGTCACATTCTCGAACTGCTCGCGCTTGCGTGGCCGGTGATGCTGTCCCGCGCCGGCATCCTGATCATGGCCTTCGTGGACATCGCCATGCTGGGCCGGTTCGGCGAGGGCGCGGTGGGTATCTCGAACCTCGGCCTTGCTATCTTCATCCCGGTCCTCGTCATCTCGATCGGGCTCTCATCCGGCATCGTCCCGGTCATCTCCCAAGCCTATGGCGCGGGCCAATGGGAGGAGTGCGGGCGGGCATGGCGGCGCGGGGTCTCGTGGAGCATCTTCGTCTCGCTGATCGGGACGCTCGTGGTCCTGCGCACCGAGGATATCCTTGCCCTGCCCCTCTTCGATCTGACGCCGGAGCAGGCCATCGGCGGGGGCGCCGTGGCACTCGCCCTCGCCCCGGGCCTGCTGGCACAGGTGCTCTTTGCCACCTGCGCCTTCTATCTCGAGGCCACGCGCCGCCCGTTCCTGGGCCTTTACGCCATGATCCTTGCGAACCTCGTGAACGCCGGGCTCAACTGGGTGATGATCTTCGGCAATCTCGGGTGGCCGGAACAGGGCGCCGTGGGCGCGGCGCTCGCCTCGACCTTCGCCCGCTTCGTGGCCATGGGCTTCATGTTCTGGGTGATCTTCGGTCAGCGCGAGGCCCATGCCGCAGGCGTTCGCGGTCCTTGGGAGACCACCTGGGGACCGGGTGGCTGGCGCGCCGGGTTCACGATGCGCAAGCTCGGCTTCTCGGCGGGCATCTCCAACGGGTTCGAGACCGTCGGATTCACGGCAATGATGCTGATGGCAGGGGGCCTCGGCACACTGGCGCTTGATGCTTATTCGATCTCCCACAACCTCGTCTCGACGCTCTTCATGGTTGGTCTGGGGCTCGCCATCGCGACGGGTGTGCGCGTCGGACAGGCGACAGGTGCCGGAGATCCCCGCGAAGCCGCCTTCGCGGGCTGGACCGGCCTCCTTACTGCATTCGTGTTGATGGGCATGTTGGGAGTGCTGGTGTATGCCTTCCCCATGCAGATCGCGCTTGTCTACACGGATGACCTGGAACTCGCCGCGCGGGTGGCGGGGTTGCTGCTCTTCTCCGCCTTTGTGTTCACGCCGGACAGCCTACAGGTCGTCATGGGACAGGCCGTGCGCGGGCTCGGAGATGCCTGGGTCCCGGTGGCTGCCTATGTGGCGAGTTTCCTCGTGCTGATGATCCCGCTCGGCTGGTATCTGACCGAGCGCGCAGGCTGGGACGAGCGCGGACTTGTGCTCGCGATCATTATCGCCTGCATCCTCGCCACACTTCTCCTCTGCTGGCGGTTCCGGGTGCTGACGAGGGCCAAGACGTGAGCGAGCCCAAGATCCGCAGCCATTTCGTGCGGCGCGACCTCTGGGTCACCCGCGCGGGCGAGTGGGTGCTTTATGCCATGGCCTGGTGCGTGCGTGCGGTGACATGGCCCATCGGGACCTGGACACTGGCGGGCATCACCGCGCCTATCGGTGCGGCGGCTATGATGGCCGTCCCATCGGTCAGGCAGAGAGCGATGGACAACCTCGCATATGTATGGCCGGAGAAACCCATAGCTGAGCGCCGCGCCATCGCATGGGAGGCGGCGCGGCAGTTCACACGCCTGTCCATGGAGTATTCGCGACTGGAACGACTCGTCCGTGAAGTCGAGGTGCAATCCGATGGTCTGAAGCATCTGGACGCTGCCAAGGCCACGGGCAAAGGCATCATCTTCGTCTCCGCCCACTACGGCAACTGGGAAGCAGCGCGGCTCGCCGCCATGCGCGCAGGCTGTGAGAGCGGCATCATCTACCGCGCCTTCAACAACCGCTACCTGGACCGGTTCACGCTGGATCTGATCCCTTGCGCGGGCGAGCCCGTTCTGCAGAAGGGACGGCAAGGGATGCGCCAGCTCGTCACCCATGTGGCGCGCGGCGGGGCCGTGATGATCCTGGTGGACCAGCGGAATTCAGGCGCGCCTTGGATCGACTTCATGGGCCAACCCGCGGAGACGGTGACGGCGGCGGCGGATCTCGCGCACAGGGCCGGCGCCGCGCTGATCCCTGTCCGGGCGGTGCGCAATGTCCGAGCTCGGCGTTTCGATGTATCCTTCGAGCCCGCGATCACCGGAAAAACGCCGGGCGATATGATGGCCGCGGTGAACAGCCGGATCACGGCCTGGGTCGAGGACAACCCCGGCCAGTGGTTCTGGTTTCATCGCCGCTGGCGCAGCACCATGCGCTCGAGGCCGACAGAGGAGTAACCCAACGAGCAAGCGGCCATGCCGCTCACACGGCAACGCGCTGCCGCGCTCCCTCGCTGACGCTCGGATGGCCGCATCGCCCGTGGCAACGACAGCACTCCGCATCAGGCGCCGCGTAGGGTGTATCCAAAGCGTGCTTGCACGCGTGATGCACAGTCCGGGCGGATCCCGAGGGCTGCGCGCCAGCGCGGCCCGAGCGGCCGCAATCCTCCCCTTGGCGACGCCCGCACCCTCGCCTATACAGCGCCGCGACAGAGACCGGGAAAATTCATGACAGAGACCCCCCGCTTCACAGTGGTCGCACCAATGCTGAACGAGGCAGACAACGTCGCGCAGATGGCCGAGGAGATCGCCGAGGCCTGCGCGCCAATCGGCCCCTTTGAGGCGATCTTCGTCAATGACGGGTCCACGGATGCCACGCCCGAGCGGATCGCCGAGCTGCGGGCGCGCTATCCCTGGCTGCGCGAGGTGCGTCATGCAAAGCCCTGCGGCCAGTCGGCAGCCGTCCGATCCGGCGTCATGGCCGCGCGTGCGCCCATCATCTGCACGATAGACGGGGACGGGCAGAACCCGCCCTCGGAGATCCCGAACCTTGTCGCGCCCCTGCTCGAGGATCGGCCCACCCTCGGACTTGTCGCGGGCCAACGCATCGCGCGCCAGGACACGGCCTCGAAGAAACTGGCCTCACGTATGGCCAACCGGCTGAGGGCCTCGATCCTGAACGACGACACGCGTGACACGGGCTGCGGGCTGAAGGCCTTTCCCCGGGATCTGTTCCTCACACTCCCGTTCTTCGACCATATCCACCGCTACCTGCCCGCGCTGGTCAAGCGCGAGGGCTACGAAATCCTGCTGGTCGATGTGGCCCACCGCGCCCGCGAGGCCGGGGCCTCCAAGTATACCAATTTTGGGCGCGCGCTCGTCGGCATCCAGGACCTGTTGGGCGTGCGTTGGCTGATCACCCGGCGCAAGCTGCCCACTGTCACCCACCGGGACGAGTGATGGCGGGCGAAACCCATTGGCTGATGGACATCCTGCTGGTCGATACCTGGCCGCGGGTCTGGCTCGCGATCTTCGGGCTCACTGCACAGGGCATCTTCATGAGCCGCATGCTCATTCAGTGGATCGCGACCGAGCGGGCCAAGCGGTCCGTCATGCCGGTCTCGTTCTGGTGGCTCTCGCTGATCGGCGCGATCATGCTGCTGATCTACGGCATCCTCGACCGGGACATCGTGATCATCGCCGCACAGGCCTTCGGATTCATCGTCTACGCCCGGAATCTGTGGTTCATTCACGTGGAACGCCGGGGCGGCGCGGAAACCGATCCTTAACCCATGTACACAGGGATATGGCGGATATCCCCGGATTTCGTAGCGCGATATCCGATTAACGTGGAATTACGCGACGGCATTAATTGATATCGCATCGCCTCCCCCCGCGGCCGCGACAGAGGTCGCAATCGGGTCGGGTTCAACTGGACGCCCGCCACCGAATCTAGTATCTCTCAACTCCCGTGGAACCAAATAGCGGGTGCCGCCCGGCATCCATAACGCCACGGGAGCAGTCAGGTCATGGCACGGTATATCTTTATCACCGGAGGCGTCGTTTCGAGCCTCGGAAAGGGGCTCGCGTCCGCGGCGCTGGGGGCGTTGCTGCAGGCGCGCGGCTATACGGTGCGGCTGCGCAAACTCGACCCCTATCTGAACGTTGACCCCGGGACCATGAGCCCGTTCGAGCATGGCGAGGTGTTC
>JBCDID010000259.1:0-5517 GCA_038749355.1 Pseudomonadota bacterium
CAAACGCACTGCACCCGATCCGTTCGGTCGCGACAAGGCCGCGCGCAACCTCATCCTGACCGAGGATTTCGCGTTGATGGCGGGGCTCGCCAAGCACGCCAAGGCCGCCGTGTCCGACTATGACGATGCGGATCTGGCGACGCTGGTTGCGCACAAGCGCCTGACCGACTTCAAGCAGGCCCTGTCGCTGCGCAACGTTCTCTCCATGGACAGCCCCGGCACCTATGCCTGGATCATCCATCAGAGCGACAAGAACCGAGGGGCGCTCGGCACCATACCGAGCTTCGACGAACTGTTTGCCCGCAACGCCGTGCCCGACATGGCGGCCCGGTTCGCGGCGGAGTGAGTGGCATGAACAAGCCTCTGATCCCCGTCGATGCCCCGTTTTCCGAGGACCAGCGCGCCTGGATCTCCGGCTTCATGGCGGGCATGTCCACGCGGCTTCTGGCCGGAGCGGATGCAGGCGCGCCCGGTGAGGTTGCGGCAAAGCCGCTGGACATCCTGTTCGGCACCCAGACGGGCAATGCGGAGGAAGTCGCCAATGAGGCTGCCACGCTGGCCCAATCCCGCGGGTTCAAGCCTCAGGTGGCGGATCTCGACGCGATCGAGATGGACCAACTTGCGGCGATGGAACATCTGATCGTCGTGGTCTCGACCTATGGCGAGGGCGAGATGCCCGACAATGCCGAGCTGTTCTGGGAGGCGCTGTCCGCCTCGACCGCGCCCCGCCTGGAAAACCTGCAATACGGCGTGCTCGCGCTTGGCGATACGAGCTACGAGCACTTCTGTCAGGCTGGTAAGCTGATCGACATGCGATTGGAGCAACTGGGCGCCAAACGCCTCGCCGCCCGCGTGGACTGCGACGTCGACTTCGAGGAAGCCGCAACCGCCTGGCTGGAAGGTACCGTGCCGGACACCGGCGGGCCCGCGACCGAGGCTCCCGCGCCCAAGCCTGCGAAATCCGGCTGGGGCCGCAAGAACCCCTATGTCGCCACCATGCTGGACAATCGCAATCTGTCCGGCGCGAAGTCAGCCAAGGAGATCCGGCACATCGCCTTCGATCTTGGCGATAGCGGCATGACCTATGAGGCGGGCGATGCGCTTGGCGTGATGCCGGTCAACGCGCCCGATCTGGTCGATGTATGGCTGGCGCGGCTGGGTCGGACCTTCGGCACGATGATCCATGGGTTTGATGCGCCTTTGGGGGAACTCCTTTCGACACGACTGGAGATCATGACGCCCTCCCGAGATCTGATCCGCGGGATCGAGGCGCAAGCGCGGCACGATGAGCTGTCCCATGTTGTAGGCAACGGCGACAAGGAAGCGCTGGAGCATTTCCTGTGGGGCAAGGACACGCTGGATCTGCTGAACCTGAACTCCGGGCTCGACCTGGACGCAGCCGAGGTGTTGGGCTGGCTGAAACCGCTGCAACACCGGGCGTACTCGATTTCGTCCAGCCCGAAGGCGCATGAAGGCGAGGTCCATCTGACCGTTGCGGCCGTGCGCTGGATGTACGAGGGGCGCGGTCACAAGGGCGTCTGTTCGACTTTCCTGGCGGATCATGTGCAAGAGGGCGCGACTGCGGGTATCTTCATGTCGCCCAACAAGGCCTTCCGGGTGCCCGAGGACGACAGCCTACCAATGATCATGGTCGGGCCCGGCACCGGGGTCGCACCGTTCCGGGCGTTCCTGGAAGAGAGTCGCGCGCGCGCTGCGTCCGGCACGAACTGGCTGTTCTTCGGTGATCAGCACCGGGAGAGCGACTTCATCTACGAGACCGAGATCAGCGAGATGAGCGCGTCCGGTCTGCTGACCCGGCTCGACCTCGCGTTTTCGCGGGACCAGGCCGAAAAGATCTATGTCCAGCACCGCATGATCGAGAACGGCAAGGATCTCTATGCACTGCTGGAAGAGGGCGCGCATTTCTATGTCTGCGGCGATGCGACCCGCATGGCCAAGGACGTGGATGCAGCGCTCCACAAAGTTATCGAAACCCAGGGCGGCGTGACCCCCGAGGCGGCAACCGAGTATGTGAACCGCCTGAAACGCGAGAAGCGTTATGTGCGGGATGTCTACTGAGGAGCGCCATGTCCTGCATGTGTCGAGCCGCAGGCGTTTTCTGCCCTGCAAACGAAGAAGTTCCCGCGACGTTGCAAGAACTCCGAAAACGTACAGAAGTCCAAAGCCTGGAACCGGAGCTTGAAGATCTCGCCCTGATCGGCACTCAGTTTGAGAATGCCCTTTTCACCACACGAAACTCCGGCGCTCTGATTTCAGGGCAGGGCGGATACGGTGTGCTCCCGCGGATAGACACCCCATGGCGCCTGTCGCGACACAGGGTGAATGTCCAAGTCGCCCCGACCGCACAGTTATCGCTCGCAAGAACGCCACCCGACCTGACACGAAAAGTCCCTGGATCCATCGTGGCTGCGGGGGACGATGGGCGCATCACGCACCGGGTGCAGTATCTTCTGGACCAGGACAGGCTGGTGGCCGAAGCCTTGCCCGCTGGAAGAGGGCGTACCCCCCGGGAGCCATACACGACCGCGAGCCCGAACAATGTGGTCTCGCTCACGAACGTGCGGACTGCGCGGGACAGCTGGTCTGCCGCCGGGCCCGCCTCGCATCTATGCGACATGATCGCAGAGGATGGAGGGGCTGGGCGTCACCTATGCCTGCCGCACATGGGGAGCGGTAGAGCGTGGCGCATTCTGCCAGCCGTCCTGCCGAGCTTCATCGGCTATCTCTGCGAGCGCCAGATCAGCTTCGTGCGGATCGTTCCCACACAGGGCTTGGTGCAGGGGCATGTCGGTCCGTTGGCAAAGGTGAACAGGCAAAACAACATCGTGTTCGCGTCGGCGGAGCGGTCGATGTTCTCGCTGGACATGAACGCTGTGGACACTGCGTGGGTAACTGTCTGCGGCTCAGAATGGCAGCTGGAACTGTACGGTGCCGATCGCAAGGCCTTAGCGGCTCTTGGTTGCGACCCAATGGGTGAGGCGGCTCGGTGGCGCGACCTGCTCGCTTCTCTGCCCAGTTTGGGCTCAGTCGGCGGGAACCGGCGAATAGAAACAAAATGACGCAAAGGTACGGGGCAGATGGGACTCAATAGTTGCCATAACTTTCATGATTTCAGACGCTTGGCCAAGCGACGGCTACCGGGTCCGATATTTCACTACATCGACGGCGCGGCCGATGATGAACAGACTTACCGCCGGAACACCGAGGCGTATGGCGCCTGCGATCTGGTTCCGAATGTGCTCGCCGGGGTCGAGACCGTCGACATGTCGGTCGAAGTCATGGGCCAGAAACTCGACATGCCGCTCTACTGCGCGCCGACCGCACTGCAACGGCTGTTCCATCACGAAGGCGAACGCGCGGTGGCTCGGGCCGCAACCAAGTATGGCACCATGTTCGGTGTCTCCTCTCTCGCCACCGTGACGGTTGAGGAGATTGAGAAGCTCGCACCAGGGCCGAAGATGTTCCAGTTCTACTTCCACAAGGACCGCGGCTTGAACGATGCGTTGTTGGAGCGCGCGCGCGCGGCAAATTTCGATGTCATGGCGCTGACCGTCGACACGATCACTGGCGGCAACCGCGAGCGGGATCTGCGGACCGGGTTCACCTCACCGCCGAAACTGACGCTGGGCTCGGTGATCAGCTTCGCAACGCACCCGATGTGGGCTTGGAACTTCTATACCAAAGAAAAGTTCGACATGCCGCACCTGTCCGGCCATGTGGATGCGGGCACGAACCTTGCGGTTTCGGTCGGGAACTACTTCTCTTCGATGCTCGACCAGTCGATGAATTGGAAGGATGCCGAGGAGCTGTGCGCCAAGTGGAACGGGCAATTCGCGCTCAAGGGTATCATGAGCGTTGAAGACGCCAAGCGTGCGGTGGATATCGGCTGCACCGGCATCATGGTCTCGAACCACGGCGGACGGCAGTTGGACGGATCCCGCAGCCCGTTCGATCAGTTGGCTGAGATCTGCGACGCGGTCGGCGACAAGATCGACGTGATCTGCGAGGGCGGGATTCAACGCGGCACTCATGTACTGAAGGCCCTGTCGGTAGGAGCCAAGGCGTGCTCTGGAGGGCGCCTCTATCTCTACGCGCTTGCAGCAGCGGGGCAGCCCGGGGTTGAGAAGGCGATTGGCAACCTACGAACGGAAATCGAGCGGGATATGAAGCTGATGGGCGTCACGAGGCTGGACCAGCTGAGCCGCGACAATCTTCGTTTTCACGAACGCATGCACTCCTGAAGAGTCCGAAACAGCCCGCGCGCCTGCGCGTCCGGCAGATCGCAAGACAAGGCACCGAAACGACCCGGCGCGCGTGCTCCATGCTACCTCACTCTCGGGCAGTGTTCAGTTCGCCAAACAAGCGGCGCATCGTTCTGCTACCGTGCAAACACGGAGTTGGGCATTCAAATTTCCAGCCGATGAGCGAGCACACGACCGCAAACGATCACGGGGTTTGGGAGATCTAAGACGCTTGCTGGTACCCGCCGTTATACGCGTCGCTCTTCCGGCGGACCTGAGAGTGCTCAACAACCCGCTCGCAGGCGATGCCCCGGAACTCTTCAATCGAGGAGAAGCCTTTGCGCTCCAGGTACTCACTGAGGTCGCCCGTAAGCTCTTGGATGAGTTTCACCCCGACTCCGCCGCTGCCTTTTTCCTCCATCGCCGCCGTGCACACTTGCAGGTTGCCAGCGCCATGCACGATGAAATTGAACGCCTCGCGGAAACCTCTGATCCCACCGATGCCGGACACTGACCTGTCCGGAAATGCGCGCGATATATCCGACACGCGCTGCAGCGCTTGGGGCAGGATCGCCAGTCCGCCCAGCCCGCCGGAGGTTACGAGACCGTCCACCTCAACCTCGAACTTGAAGGTTTCCGGATCCATCAGCGGCAACGATGGAAATGTATTGCACAGCGATATGGACGCAGCCCCCGCCTCGTAGGCGGCTGCCGCTCCATCGATGAGCGCGGAACTTGCCGGTGTGAGCTTCACCCAGATCGGAACACTGACAGCTTCTCTCACCGCCTTCAGGATCGAGCGGATGATATCTTCGTCATTGGCGATATGCGCGCCCATGTCCTTACGGTCCATATGGGGGCACGACATGTTTAGTTCCACGGCGTCACATCCGACGTCCACGCACGCCCTTGCGAGCTTGCGCCAGTTCTCCATCTCCTCGTCATTGCCGGCCCCGGCCATGATCGAGGCAATGAGCATGCGATCCGGATAGGTGGTCTTGATCTCCTCCAAATCAGGCAGCCAAAGATCGAGAGGTTGATCGGAGATCAACTCCCAATTCCAAGAGGAGTGCGAAACGGTGTCTGGCCGCTTGTTGCGAGAGACATAAGGCTTGGCATCGCTCGTTCGCTGAAAGATCGTCTTTGGCCCGGCCACATTCTCAACCGGGTGCAAGCCGATCGTCTTTGTGACGACACCGCCCCAGCCAGCCTCAAAGGCTTTCAGGATTTTGCGTTTGCTTTCCGTCGGCGGCGC
>JBCDID010000260.1:0-5508 GCA_038749355.1 Pseudomonadota bacterium
GGCGTGTCAGTTGGTGAGATTCGCGCGTTGGGCGGCGGCGATGTTTTCCGCACCCACATCGCCCTCGAACTTGGCCCAGACGGGCTTCATCGCTTCGACCCACTGGGCCCGCTGCTCAGGCGTAAGAGAGCGCACCGTCCCACCGGCATCGATGATCGCTTGGCGAGCTTCGGCGTTGACCTTGGTCGATTCTGAATTCCGCTTGACCGTCACCTCTGCGACGATGGTCAGAAACTCGTCGCGGACATCCTTATCCAGGCTGTCGAGCCAATCGACCGAGGTCACCAGCAGATAATCAATGATCCCGTGATCGGTCTCGGTGATGCCGTCCTGCACCTCGAAGAACTTCTTGCCGAAGATGTTCGACCAGGTGTTCTCCTGGCCATCCACGACGCCTTGCTGGAGCGCGCCGTAAACCTCGGAGAACGCCATCTTCTGCGGCGTCCCGCCCAACGCTTCCATCTGTGCAACCAGCACATCCGAGGATTGCACCCGGAACTTGAGACCGTTCGCATCGCTCGGCAGCAACAGGGGCTTGTTGGCTGACATCTGTTTCATGCCGTTATGCCAGTAGGCGAGTCCTTGGAGCCCCCGGCGCTGCATGCTGTCCAGCAGCAGATCGCCGGCATTCGAGGCCTGGAAGCGCTCGACCGCTGCGATGTCCTCGAACATGAAGGGCAGGTCGAAGATCCGGAACTTCTTGGTGAACTTCTCGAACTTCGAAAGCGAGGGAGCGGCGAGTTGCACATCGCCTTGGAGCATCGCCTCGAGCACCTTGTTGTCGTTATAGAGGGTCGAGTTTGGGAAGACCTCCATGCAGGCCTTGCCGTCCATCTCGGTGTTCACCCGCTCGGCCAGTAGGCTCGCGGCGATCCCCTTTGGGTGCTTGTCGGTATTGGTGACGTGGCTGAACTTGATCACGACCTCGCCGTCATCGCAGGTGGCCATGGCGGCGCCAGGTGCTGCGACCAGAACTGCGGCGACGGCGGTTTTCAACAGAGCTTTCATGTGTTCCTCCCTTGTTGTTGGGCAGACTGTGCTGCTGGTATGAGAGGACTGAACCCGGCCACCCAAAACACTACAAACAGGTTTCTGCGAAAAAATGAAAGGGCGGTATTTCAACGGGTTGGAGTGGCGTCATCCTGGCATAAGGCGATTTGTCCGAAATCTCGGGCATCTTGCCAAGAGATCGCGGCGGTGATCTAGCTGACGTATCCGAGGCCAAATCGGCCGCCCGAATCGCATCGAGATCATGCCCCGCACGCCCTGGATCCTCATCGTTATCTTCCTGCTGACGGTTGCGATCGCGGGCGGTTTGGTCTGGACTGCGAGCTACCGCGCCGCCTTGGACCGGCTGGCTGAGACCGGGCAATTCCGGGTCGAGCAAACCGCGGAGCGTCTGGTCTCCCAACTCGAGCGCTATAAGGTGCTGGTGAATGTTCTGGCACAAAACCCCAAGGTGATCCGCGCACTGCGCTCGGGCGAGGATGCGGGCGCCATCGGGTCCTATCTGCGCGACCATGTGCTGGCCTATGGGGCAGAGCGGATCGAGCTGGTGGACCGTTTCGGCACCGTGATCGCATCGTCGGACGAGGGGCAATCCCAGGTCACCCGCCGCGGCGATCGTCTGGTGCGCGCCGCGATGGAGGGGCGGCTGGGTCTCGAGCATGTCCTCGAGGCCCGCACCCGTCAGTTCCGCCTCAGCCGAGGGGTCATCCGGGGCGTGGCACCGCCCGCGGGAGCGGTGATCGTCACGACCGATATCGCCGCCCTCGAATTCGAGTGGAGCTTCGTCCCTGAAGCGGTCGGGTTCTTCGACCCTGCCGGCATTGTCTATGTGGCGAATAGGCCCTCCTTGCTTTTGTCCCAGGACCGCAGCTTGGGTGCCGATGCTCGGTTCGATGCATTCCCAGCGCATATCCGCACCGAGGTCGGCCCCCATGAGCTTTGGACCTTCGAGCCCGGTGCCGAGCTTCCCCCTGCCGCCATCGTCGTGTCGCGATCTGTGCCGCAGATCGACATGCTCGCCCGCGGCTTCATCGATGTGGGACCCGCGCGGAGTGTCGCCTGGCAGCAGGCTCTGCTGACCGGGGCGCTGATCGGGCTCCTGGGTCTTGCCAGTGTCATCGTCGCTCTCTGGCGCCGGCGCCTCGCCGACCGTCTGGACGTGGAGGCCGCCGCCAATGCCCGGCTGGAGGCGCGGGTCGAGCAGCGCACCGCAGAGCTCCGCGCGACCCAACAGCAGCTTGTGCAGGCATCAAAGATGACCGCACTCGGCCAGCTTTCCGCGGGGATCAGCCACGAGCTGAACCAACCGCTCGCCGCGATCCTCAACTTCGCCAGCAATGCCGAGCGGTTCCTGGATCGCGCACAGCCGAAAGAGGCCTCGGAGAACCTGCGACACATCTCGGGCCAGGTGACGCGGATCACCCGGATCGTGCGCAACCTTCGCGGCTTTGCCCGCGCCGAGGAAGAACCGCTAGAGCCGGTCGATCTGGTCGCCGCCATCGACACGGCCCTCGCACTGGTCGCAACCGCCATCGCTGAGCATCAGATCCAGGTCAAGCGCCCCCAGCCCTCAGATCCCGTGATGGTCATGGGCGGAGAGATCCGGCTCCAACAGGTGATTGTGAACTTGCTGACCAATGCAATCGACGCCATGGCGGGCCGCAACCACCGCGAGATCGTCATCGATCTGCATCGGGGCGCGCGCGACGCCGTCCTAACAGTTAGGGACACTGGGCCCGGCATCTCCGACCCGAGCCGGGTCTTCGAGCCCTTCTACACCACCAAGCAACTGGGCGCCTCGAAAGGGCTGGGGTTGGGGCTGTCGATCTCCTACGGGATCGTGGGCAGCTTCGGGGGCGAGATCGCCGCGGCCAATGCACCGAGCGGCGGGGCGGAGTTCTCGATCCGCCTCCCGCTCACAAGAAGCCAGGAGACCACATGACCGGGCAAGTTCTGCTGATCGAAGACGACGACGCGCTGCGCACCTCTCTTGCCCAGTCCATCGAGCTCGCAGGCCTAACCGCGCTCGCCATGTCGAGCTATGTCCAGGCAAAGCGCAGCATTCGGGCGAATTTCCCGGGCGTGATCCTCTCTGACATTCGGATGCCGAACCAAGATGGCTTTGACGTGCTCCGCGCGGCGCAGACCGCCGACCCGGATCTGCCGGTGATCCTGCTGACGGGACATTCGGACGTGCCGACAGCGATGCGCGCGATCAAGGAAGGCGCGTGGGACTATTTGGAAAAGCCATGCTCGCCGGACCGCCTGATGGAGGCTTTGGGCCGGGCCTTGACGCATCGGCGGCTTGCGCTGCGCTCTCGGAAAATCGAACGGGCCTTGCAGCGGCGAGACCCGGCTGCGGTGCATTTTCCCGGTGTCGGGCCAGCCTCGGAGGGGTTGCGCACGGCACTTAGGACCGTCGCGCAATCGTCCTCTCATGTTCATCTCTGGGGCGCGAGGGGGACAGGCCGGCGGCAAGCAGGGTTCGTGATCAACCAATTGGCGGAGGACCCGCGCACGCTGGTACGGCTCGATCTCAGCGACACAGCGCCCGAGGCGTTGGACTTGCCGGATGGACCCGTCGATCTGGTGTGCCGCGATGCGGGCGAGGCACCGATTGCGGCCATCGAAAGCCTCGCCCTGCGGGTCGCGAAACACCCACAACTTCGGCTGATCACGCTGGCCGTCGCGTCGATGGCCGATCTCGGATGGCGGGATATTTTCGGGCTCGAAGCCACCGCCCATGCCATCGTCGAGATCCGTCTGCCGAGCCTGGAGGATCGGCGCGAAGACCTGCCAGAGATCTTTGAGACCTTGCTGAGGCAGGCCGCTCGAAACCTCGATATGAACATGCCGGAGATCCCGGACACGCTCTTTGCCGAGTTGATCACCCGGAGCTGGCCCGGAAACCTGCCGGAGCTGCGCAACTTTGCAACCTCATTCGCACTCGGCAGCACGGCCCACCGGGACGAGGCGGCGGGGCAAACCCTGGCGACGCAGGTCGAGACCTTCGAGCGGCTGGTAATCTCCGAGACATTGCGTCGGATGAACGGCAATGCGTCGAAAGCGGCAAAGGCGCTAGGGCTCCCGCGCAACACCTTCTACGACCGGCTGACCAAGTATGGGTTGTCACCGAAAGAATTCCGCAGCTAGATCTGGCGCGGGGCGTCGTCGTTGTCCCCTCAGTTCCAGTCGATCAAGTACTGGTTCCAGAATTTCTCGCCGATCAGGCGACCATTATCCTCAGCGCGCCGGACAAGCGGCGCTGTTGGCACGCGATCGGAAACTTCCCGTATAAGACGTCGGCGCACCGCCTCGGGGAAGTCTTCCCACCGGAGCGCCGCGAATACAAGGGCGGTCGGCCCGGTTACGACGCGATGATGGTAACAGACGTTGAGATAGTCCAGATCGCACCGGGCACATGTCCCGTCGCAGGTCATTAGAGGCGTCCCAAGCGCGCCCTGCAGCCGCATCGGGCTTTGCGCCAAGGATCGGACGTCTGCCATCGCCTGGACGCGTAGCGCCCTCGGATCCAGACCACCCGCCACCAAGGGCATCATCCCGATCAATGAGAGACCGGTCATGAACTAACTCTTCGCATGGGCCAATCGGTGGGTGCTCTCCAGTCGTAGCCCAGCGGCACGCCTACCTGGAACGGTTCGACCGTACAGCATGGTTCGGAAATAGCCCTTCGAAACAAAGTTGAAGCCTGGACTAGATGCTGACGTGAAGATGAGTTCCGGTTGAACAATGCCGCCACGGTAGCAGGATGCGCCGACATTGAACCATTTCTCTCACCGCAGGAGGGACCATTTCGGGGAGCCGTCATTTAGCGAATGACCCTTATCTCCAGCCTTCGTGACCCGAGTGAGAAGCTAAGTTTCGCTTTCGTGGTGAATAGCCGTTTTTGAGAATGCAACCGCAAAATCTGAGCATCTAGGTGAACGGGCACTACGGACTCCCTGCGGATCTTCGCTACGTCTCCACCAATTGGCCGCTCATGGCGCTTCTCGGACCTTCCTGCTCTCCGCAGCATTTGTCAGTAAGGGCTCTTAGCAGACTTGCGGCGGTGCAGCGGCGCCTGAAGGGCGTCGGATGTCCGTTCGGCGGGACAAAGCTGCCGTCCGATCAAAACGCATCGACCTGACACCAACCCGGAAAGCCGACATTGGGTTTATGCCCAGCTTGCGCCAACACACGACGTCTGGCTAGCGTCGGCGTATATTTAGGAGCACGACACCGAGTGTGATCAGGCCGACCGCTGGGTACAGGCCCTTGGGTGCGTTCTCGCCTAGGATGAGGATCGCAGCGGGTACTGCGACGATCGCTCCGACGGATCCAAGTAGGCTCAGAAGCACCGGTCCCCCTGTCTTTTGCAGCAGGAACAGCACCAGAAACTGGCTCGCGAACGTCAATGCCTGAACGACGATGAGAATCCCGTGCTGGGAAGTTACTGCATCCGGCACGAGTTCGAAGCCGGGCAGAAGACCCGTCGCAAAC
>JBCDID010000261.1:0-5494 GCA_038749355.1 Pseudomonadota bacterium
ACGCCACTCTCGCCATTCCGGATCCTTTCGACCGGTGCCAGATGCCCGACATTGTCGATGCATTTGCCCGTGTCGCTGCAAGGATGGGCCAGGATCCCGCCTGTCTGGTCGACAATCGCCGCATGGCCGTCCTCGCCGAACCTCACCTGCCGGCGCAATCGTTCGAAGAAATCGGTGTAGACGGCCGCGACGATCAGATTGTCGCCGGACCGGCTTGCCAGAAAGATCCGCGGCTTCTCGCCTTCCGGCCGAAAAACCCGCGAGACCCCCGGCGGACTACTGGCAGCCAGCTCTCTGAACAGCGCGAGCCTTTTGGCGGGCACCTCCGCCGGACAGGGTGCCTCTTCCGTCAGGTAGCTGGACCGGACCACGCCCGTCACCGAATCCGCCACGCAGATGTGCCGGAACGAGAGGTTGCGAAAGAGCGTCCGCGCCTCCATCCCGCGCCCGGCCTCAATCGACTCGCGAAACGCGGCCAGGGCCGTCACGAGGTCACGGTGATAGTGCTCGAGCACCGAGGCCAGGTTCTCGGCAATGAGGAGGTGACGCTCCCGAACCTCCGCCTTCTCGGCTTCCAAAATGCGCGAATAGGGCCACGACCAGAAGACGGCCAGCGGAATGACCGAGACGAAAATGAACGCCAGGATGAGATATGTCCTGATCCGGAGCTTCATTGTCCTCACTCAATGGCGACATAGCGGCCCCCGCTCCGGCCATGCGGCAGCCCCTCCCGCATTACAGGGAGGCATTGGTGAGTTAACAATCTATTAACCGTCTGAAGACTCTGTTTCTTGCGCGCCTCTTTGCAAACCGCAAATGAGCTACATGCCGGAGGCTTTCGGCAATGTGGTCTCCGCTGCCTCGGCAAAGGTGCGAAGATCGCGATCCCGCAGCAATTCGTCGAAGGACCCGGCAATCTCCCCGACCGTGTCTGCGTCAGGCAGAATACCCGAAACACGCTCGATCAGCGCGACGATACCGTCGATATCCGACACCGGTGCGCGGACGACACCGGACACAAAACCTTCGTCCACGACCTCGGCGGCGAGTTCCGAGCCGCTCCCCTGCCAACGTAGATTGAGGATGTAGGGCAGCCCGTTGAGATCGATGTGCATGACAGAACTCCCGCGATGCGACGTCGCGTACAAGGTCGCCGCTAAGCCCTAATGAAGTGCTAAGCTGCGCCACTGGCAGGCCCGGCGTTTGGTACGGCCGTGCAGATCCTGGCTGAGACCTACAACTGGTGGCATCGAATCCATTGATTCCAACTCATGTAATAAAAAATCAATCAAACTAGATTATAGAAAGCCACTAATTAAGATCAATATTAATCCAATACATAAGACGAATTCGCACTTTTTTGCATAGTTAAAAATATTAAAAATCCCCATTAAATGTTTTGCTACAAATTTATGCGCAAATTGCACCCGGGTTGAACGAAGGGTGATCGAAATGAGTAACGTCTCCACCGAAATTTTGTCAGGCATTCACGCGGGTAATGTGATCTCCGACGAACTGCTCGGAATCAACATGCGCTTCCACCACAACCGGATCGAGCCGGACAGCGACTTCATGAAAGTGCTCGAGCAGATCGACACGAACTCGATTCGCTATGCTGGCGGCACGATCTCGGAGGAGCACTTCGACATCACGAACCCGAACTCGACGCGGGAAGTGAACGTCATGCACCTGATCCATCCGGAGCTGATCCCGGCGCGCACCAATGGCGAGCCGGTGGTGCGCAATGTGACGCCGCTCGACGACTATCTCGGCCTGATCGAAGAGCTTGGCGGCGAGCCGGTGATCGTGCTGCCGACCTACCGCTTCTTCGATCAAGACACGCGCGGACTGACCGACAACGCCGAGCAGGACATCCGTACTTTCGTGCGCGAACTATTCGAAGGCCGCTATGGTCCCGCCGATAAGGTGACCCTTGAGATCGGCAACGAGTACTATCAGGACTTCCGTTTCAACTGGACGCTTCAGGAGTTCGCCAACCTCCAGGCACAGATTGCCGAATGGGTCGACGACGAGGTCACCAAACTTGGCCAGCGCGACGACCTGACCCTGCTGGCCCAGGCCGCCCATGTGCGTAACAACAATGCCGCCGCGAGCGTCCCGGACAACAAGGTGCTGACCGATGCCTTCGCCGGTGCCGACACGGTGGACGGCGTGATCCTCCACTTCTACGGGACGTCCGCTGTCGGCGACCCGCTGGCCATGGGCCGCTTCATCGGTGACCAGCTCGACGGCACCCGTGCTGCATGGCGCGATCTGCTGGGCCCGGATTTCGATATCGCGGTGACGGAATGGAACGTCGGTGAGAGCGGCGAGGACACTACGATCGTCAATGGCACCATGCGCACCGCTCCCCTGCTCTACATGTTCGCCGAGATGGTGGCTGGCGGCGTCGATCTCGCCCAGCTCTGGGCAGCGCGCACGGACGGCCCCGCGGGTCTCAGCCTGCGCCGCGAGTCGGGCGATGACCTGACGCCCACGGGTCATTTCCTCGAGATGCTGAGCGACAGTGTGAACGGCCTGCGCCTGGTCGATGGGGGCGCGAGCGCGAACCTGACCAACGCCCAGGGCACCCATGTGGGGTACACCTATACGTTCGAGGGCGATGACCGCTCGGTCACCTACTTTGCCTCCGGGACCGATGACGCGCTCGCGCTGTCGGCCAACCTCTCCTCGCAGATCCGCGACGGCGCCTTCGTCTATGCCCGCAAGCTGGACGTGGCAGCGGGCGATGAGTTGGGCGGCTACTTCTCGGATGCGCAGGTCACCGTGGACACGGATATCGAGCTGGTGACCCGCGGTGGTCAGACCTTCTTCGAGAGCGAGCTGGCCCCCTACGCCCTGATCGAGCTGCATGTCGTCCACAATGGCGGTGTGGTCGTGGAAGGCGACAGCGAGAACAGCATCGCAGACCGGCTGACGGGCGGAGATTTCGACGACGTTCTGGCAGGCCATGATGGCTGGGACTGGCTGCGCGGCATGGACGGCAACGACCTGCTCGATGGCGGCAATGACCGGGACTATCTGCGCGGTCAGGCCGGCGACGACGACATCTATGGCGGGAACGGGCGTGACCGGCTACTTGGCGGCCGTGGCGATGACGAGATCTATGGCGGCAACGGCAACGACCGGATCATGGGCCACAACGATGACGATATGCTCTTCGGTGGCGTTGGCCGGGACCAGATCTTCGGCGAAAACGACGACGACCAGTTGTTCGGCGGCGCCGGCAAGGACCTGCTGAATGGGGGCAATGGCAATGACCTGCTGGATGGCGGCGCCGGGTTTGACACGCTTTCGGGCGGCGACGGCGAGGACCAGCTGGCAGGCGGCACCGGCAAGGACATCCTGAACGGCGGCAACGGCAATGACCAACTGGACGGCGGGGCCGGGTTTGACAGGCTGGACGGCGGCGCGGGCGACGATCTGCTGACCGGCGGCGACGGCAAGGACACCTTTGTCTTCGTGGCCACGGACGCGGGCCAGGACACGATCACGGACTTCGGGACGGGCGACCGGCTGGATGTCACCTCCTACGGGTTCGCGACCTCGGCGGATGCGCTGGCCGCCGCGACGGACACGCAAGACGGCGTGCTGGTCGAGCTAGGGGGCGGCAACTCGGTGCTGCTGGCAGGTGTCGAGCTTTCTGCCGTCGACGCGCTGGACTTCATCGTTTGAGTTTCGGGGGCTCGAAGAAGCTCCAGCAATCCGAGAACGGCGGTATGTCGATCTCGTGCTCGGCCCGGGTCTGATCCATGCGTGAGAACGCAGTGTGACAGGTCTTCACCCGGAGCAGAAACTCCTGCAACACACGGCCAGCCCGGTCCTCCCGGGCGGCCATCTCCAGCAACAGGGCCAGCGTGTTCAGCATCAGGTCCGTGCCCCCGACCCGGAACCGGTCCAGACCCCGGAAGCCTGACTTGGTCGCCGGCGTCAGGTTCGGATAGGTCTGATCCGGTGGCAACCCGTCCAGCGCCCTCTCGGCCTCGTAAAGCTTCAGCGTATTGGACAGGAAGAACCCTGCCGCCCCGATCTGCCGCTGATCCTCATTGATCCCGTGATCCAGGAAGGTCTGGAAGGTCGAGATCAGCCAGCGCGTTGGCAGGAAGCCCAACAGCACCGGATACTCCTCGGCCCAGAGCCGCTGGAACAGGTGTGCCGCGTGCTCCTCATGGCCCGTGTTCCGCCGCAGGTAGCTGATCACCAACCCCAACAGATAGCAGGTCTTGGGCAGCGGGCGCATCCGGAAGGCAAGGATCGCAGCCTGATCCTCCATACGCTCGCGCCCGACGGAGGGCAGCCCTTCGGAGGCGGGTTCCACCTCGGTCCGGTAAGGCACCAGATTGCAATCGACTGGCGGTAGGATGTCAGGCTGGTCCTGCGGCTGTCCGCGGGAACTTGCTCGGGTCCAGAGCGCCTCGAGCCCGGGCGACAGCCAACTCGGGCGCTCGGGAGACGGCGGCCATGCAGGGCGGCCCGGCTCGTAAGGCAGGATTGGATGATGAACTTCGCCGCGCAGCAGGCTGTTCTTGGCTGCTTGGACGGCCTCATCCGAGGCGCCTGGCTTGTTTGCCTCCTCCAGCAGCCGGACCACGTCTGCTCCAGGTGAGGTGTTGGGCCGCGTGCGCTCGGGCGGCAACAAGCCCGTTGCTGCCTGCCCCGCGATGGCCTCCAAAAGAACCTCGCCAGACGACGCTCCCGCCGCATACTCGAGGACAACGAAATCCTCACCAAACGCCGCACGGCCCCGAGCAACCACTGCGTCCCACATGTCCTCGGGATCCGTGAGGAACTTCAGATAATGCTCGAACGACTTGAACCGGCGGCGGTATTTGAGAAGCTGGACATAGGCGCTGCGCAGCCATTCGTCGGGATCGCGGACCACAAAGTAGAACCGCACATGATCATCGGGGAACAGCGCACGGATTGCCTCGAGGTTTTCGGCCAACCGGGGGTAGAACTGCCGCGCCTGCCCACGACCGGGCAAGTTGCCCGCGAGGTCCTCGCAGGACAGGATAACGTCGCCGCGCTCGGGTTTGCAGACCTTGACGAGCCTGGCGCCCTCCTCCTGCACGGCGTCACCGCGCTTTACGTTGAGGGCGCGAGCATAGGACCAAAGGCTGGCATCATCGACCGGCGTCACCTTGATCTCGCTGGCGATCCGGTCCCGGAATTCTCTCAGATCATGCTGCACCGCCGTCGAGCCCGTCCGGTGCGGGCCCACATGCACGTGGATTGTCCTCTTCCCGCGCGACAACCACATATACATATCTCCGGCCGGTCTGTTCCCGAGCGGGCACGTTCGCACTTTCGCCGAGACGCGTCCACCACCTGGCCGAACCTTTGGGCCCGCACTTTATGGGGGCGTGAAGCGGGAAAGGCCACTAGAAGTGTCAGTGAGCCTCCCCAGCTGAGTTGGTCCACCGTTATGTTTAGGAAAACGGAGGATCAGAGATGGCGAACAAGCGAGCCAAAC
>JBCDID010000262.1:0-5469 GCA_038749355.1 Pseudomonadota bacterium
AATCCACGGTTGGGGCGCGGTGCTGGTGGAGATGGGGGGTCCCGCCCTAACCGGGGCGGGCGCCGTCGAACCCCTTGGGGCCGAGCCAGGCACCATGGTCCGCCGCACCCAGGATGGGATAGTTCCCCTGGTGCCAGGTCCCCTTGAAATAGGTCCAGATTTCCCGCCCGTCTGCCATCGTGCCTGTCCTCCCAGAATCGGGGGCACTCTAAGACATTTTCAGCGTGACGCGATGGGAATCGCCTGGCTCGGGTCTTTGTCCGGTCCGGCCCGATCGATCAGGGCGAGACCATGTCCCAGACACCGATCGTGTTGGCCTCGCCCGAGGCAGCGGCCTCACCCGTCTTGTTGTTCTTCGCCTCGGAGGTCTTGCCCGAATGCGCAGGGTCCGAAACTGCCTGAACCAGTTCACCGTCCGAACGCAGGCCCGCATGAACCCCCGCCCGTTCGTGGCTGAGCCCGCCGGGCCCAAGCCCGCCTTGTGCGGCATCCAGATCCGCGTCCGCGATGGCAGTGGGGTCGGAAGAATTGGTCGTCTTCATCATAATGGTCTCCAGTCTTGGTGCTCCCATCATCTCAGTTGCGCACTCACTCGTCTGCAGCTTTTGTTACGGGTTCAGGCGCGGACGACTTCCGCAAGACGGGCGATGCCAGCAGGGATCTTTTCGGCCGCAATCGAGGAGAAGCCGAGCCGCATGTGCAGTTCGCCATCCGCGGGGTCCTGGAAGAATATGCCGGCAGGCTCGACCACGACCCCCTCGTCGAGCGCCGCGACCGCAACTTGCTCGCAGTTCACATGATCGGGACCGTTCAGCCAATAGGCCGATCCGCCGAAGCCCGGTTGCTCGGCCCAGCCCGGGAGGTGTTCGGTCAGCGCCTCGCCCATCACCTGCCAACGATCCCGGTAGACCCGATGTATGCGACGGACAAGCACGTCGAAATGCCCGTTTGCCAGAAACAGGGCCGCGGCGCGCTGGTTGTTGCCCGGCGGGTGGCGCAGCATCAGCCGGCGCAGCGCGCGTAACTCGGCCACCAGCGCCCTGTCGGCCACGATGAACCCGAGACGCAGTCCCGGCATCAGCGATTTCGAGAGGGAGCCCACATAGATGACCCGCCCGTCCTCATCCAACGATTTGAGCGCCGGGCGCGGGGTGCCGGTATAGTTTGTCTCAAACTCGTAGTCGTCCTCGATGATCACGATATCGCGCGACTGCGCCTCGGCCAGCAGAGCCTTGCGCCGCTCAACCGGCATGGTGATGGTCGTCGGGAACTGGTGCGAGGGTGTTGTGAACAGGAGATCGACGCCGTCCAGCCGACCGTTGTATTGCAAGCCCTCTGGCCCGATGGGAATGTGGGTCAGGTGATCCGTGCGCAGAGCGCAGATGTTGCGCATGTCGGGATAGCCGGGGTCTTCCAGCCCCACGACAGTATCTGGGCGCACCAGCATCGCGGCTATCAGGTAGAGTGCGTTCTGCGCCCCCATGGTGACGATGATCTCGTCCGGTTCCGCTGTGATGCCACGCAGGGGCAGGATGCGTCGGGCGATCTCCTCGACCAGCAATGGATCGTCAGCTGAAAAGCGGTCCTCGCTCCAGGCATCGATCCAGCGCTTGCCCATGGCTTGGCGTACACAATCGCGCCATTCGGCGATGGGGAAGATCTCACGGTCCACCTGCCCGTAGACAAAGGGATAGGGGTAATCGTGCCAGTTCTCAGGCTTGGTGAGGTTGCGCTGGGCGCCGGGGTTCTTGGCCAGCCGCGGCTCCCAGTCGATGGCGGAGCGGGCATGCCGCGCCTTCGGGCGGGCCACCATGCCATCAACCGCATTGGGATCCACATAGAAGCCGGATCGTTCGCGCGATTGCAGGAACCCGTCAGAGACCAGCGCCTGATAAGCGAGGGTGACGGTGTTGCGCGAAACGTCCAGCCGGGTTGCCATCGCCCGCGTAGAGGGCACCGGGTCGCCAGGCTTGAGCTGCCCGATCCGGATCGCCTCGACCAGGATCTCCCGGATCTGCGCCTGCAGGCTGGCGGGCTTGGATCGCTCCAAATGGTACAACGCATCGCGCATGCGACTTCCCCCTCAATCTGGCCCCATGATGGTACCAGATAGGGATAGTGTTCCGCGACATCAACGGGTAAGCGCAACATTCTTGCGCAGCTCTGCGATGCCGGTTTCTAATCCTGGCGGGACAGCGCCAATCAGGTGGTGCGTTGGCGCCTCACAGCGGGTGTATGATCCTCTAAACCTCGCCCGATCTGCAACGATTTACGAACCATTCACACGAATCGAACAACTAGTGGTCAGGGAGGGGCTGGAGCTTGGGGTCCTATGCGGGCACTCAGAACGGGCAGTGTGCCTCGATCTTCAGTTCAGATCCGGTCTCGGGATGGCACAAGGCCAACGACGAGGCGTGCAGTTGCAACCTCGGCGCCGCCTGCCAGAGTTCCTCAGGTGCATAGAACGGATCCCCGAGGATTGGGTGCCCGATCTCACTCAGATGGACACGAAGCTGATGCGACCGTCCCGTCTCCGGGAGCAATTCAAGCCGCGTGACTGAGTCTTCGCGCTCCAACACCTGCCAGCGGGTGCGCGCGGGCCTGCCCGTCTCGTGACAGACTTTCTGCATCGGGCGGCGTGGCCAGTCCGCGATGAGCGGCAAGTCTATAACGCCTGCATCCGCGGTCACCTGCCCCGCGACACGGGCGATATACGCCTTCTGGACGTCACGCCGTTCGAACTGCCGGTTCACATGTTTCTGCGCCGCATGTGAGCGGGCAAAGACCATGACGCCAGATGTCTCGAGATCCAGCCGGTGGATAAGCCGCGCGCCCGGGAACATCTGCCGCACCCGGTATTCGACGCAGTCCCAATGCGCCTCGGGCTTGCCCGGCACCGACAGCAAGCCCGACGGTTTGTCCACGAAGACCAAGTGTGGATCTTCATGCAATACGTCCAACTCCCCCTCTGGCGGGCAGTACTCTGTCATCAGGCGCGGCATGTTCATCGGTTTGGAACCATGACGGGGGTGCGATTGCTTCGCACATCTGCGACACTTCCTCCCGGAGGTCCAGCCATGTTCCGATTCCCGATCGTCATCTGTGTCCTGCTGTCCGGCTTCGCCGTGGCAGCGCCCATTGAGGATCATTGGAGCCCGGACCCAGATACCCCATACTCAGTAACCTTTGCCAAGGCCGCCAAGATGGTAGAGGCCAAAGACTATCACCGCGCCCTGCCGATCCTGAAGGCACTGGCGCTCGACGCACCTGGTGATCCGGATGTCTATAACCTGCTCGGCTTCGCGTCCCGCAAAACCGGCAATCTCGATGCCGCGTCCAAGGCCTATGCCCGGGCATTGTTCCTTAGCCCAGATCATCTGGGCGCACTCGCCTACCAGGGTGAGCTGTTTCTGACATTGGGTGATCCGGCGGGTGCGGCTGGGAACCACAGGCGGCTTGAAAAGCTGTGCCCCTCGCCCTGCGCCGAGACAGATGAGCTCGCAAGTTCGATCGCCAAATGGAAAGCCAATCAGACCCAATGACAACACAGGCGCTTCTCCAATCGCTGGAACGCCAGGTCTGGGACGCCCTGGTGGCGGGCGATGCCGCTGCCGATCGCGCACTTCTGAGCCCCGATTTCCTCGGCGTCTATCCGTCCGGGTTCGCCACGGCGGAGTGCCATGCCGCCCAGCTTGCCGCGGGCCCCTCGGTTATCACCTATCGGATGGAGGCCATCGAGACGCGTATCCTGTCCGAATACACGGGCCTGATCGCCTATCTGGCGCATTACACACGTCCCGATGCGCCTGAAACCGAGCTCCGCATGTATGTTTCCTCGATCTGGCGGCAGGACGCGGGCGGATGGCGCAACATCTTCAGCCAGGACACGGATGCCAGTGAGTGAATGCTGGCTGACGTGGTTCCCTGATGAGTCTGCTCTGGACCTATATGACCTTGGCGGACGCCCGTAATCTGGACTCAGGATAAAGGCGGGATGTGCCCGCGCTGACCTCCAATTCAATTTTGGGATACCGGCCCGTACCGGAGACCTCAGGAGAGTGAGATGCACGATCTGAACATCGGCGATGCCGTCCGCGCTAACAGCCTCGAAGAGCACTGGATGCCGTTCTCGGGCAACCGGGACTTCAAGAACGATCCCCGCCTCGTCGTGAAGGGCGAGGGCATGTACTACACGGACCACAAGGGTGGTGCGGTCATCGACGGCTCGTCGGCGCTCTTCTGCTCGCCCGCGGGCCATGCGCGCCCGGAGATCGCCGAGGCGGTCTATGCGCAGCTGCAGCAGAATTCCTACACGCCGCCCTTTCAGATGGGGCACCCGGGCTCGTTCGAGCTGGCACGCAAGGTGTCCATGCTGCTGCCCGAACCGATGAACCACGTATTCTTCACCAACTCCGGCTCCGAGTCGATCGACACGGCGCTAAAGATGGTCATGGCCTACCACCGTGCCCGCGGCGAGAGCCAGCGTCTGCGCTTCGTCTCCCGCGAGCGCGCCTATCACGGTGTGAACATGGGTGGCGTGTCGCTGGCCGGCATGGTCAAGAACCGCGAGACCTTCCCGGTCACGCTCCCCAACATCGTCACCATCCGCCACACATGGACCGGCAAGGAGCTGTTCTGCGACGGTCAGCCCGAGCAGGACGGCGTCGAGCTTGCCAACGATCTGGAGCGGCACTGCGCGACCTATGGCGGCACCACCATCGCCGCTGTCTTCGTCGAACCGGTGGCGGGCTCCACTGGCACCCTGGTCCCGCCGAAGGGGTACCTGGAGCGCCTGCGCGAGATCTGCGATGCCCACGGCATTCTCCTGGTCTTCGACGAGGTCATCACCGGGTTCGGCCGCCTCGGTGCGCCGTTCGCCTCGCAGCTCTGGGGCATCACGCCGGACATCTGCACCATGGCCAAAGCGCTGACCAACGGCTCGATCCCGATGGGTGCTGTGGCATGCCGCGACGAGATCTACGAGACCGTCACCGATGCGAGCCCTGAGAACGCCATCGAGTTCTTCCACGGCTATACCTACTCGGCCCACCCGGCGGCCTGTGCAGCAGGCAATGCGGCACTGGATGTCTACGCCAACGAAGGCCTCTTCGACCGCGCTGCCGAGATGGCACCCTATTTCGCGGACGCCATGATATCGCTGCGCGACCATGAGCTGATCAAGGACATCCGTACCATCGGTATGATGTCCGGTGTCGAGGTCCACCCCCAGGAGGGCAAGCCCGGCATGCGCGGGCAGGAGATGCAGAAGGCGCTGTTCTGGAACGGCTGCCATGTGAAGTTCACGGGCGATGTCGCGATTGTGGCCCCGGCCTTCATTTCCGAGCGCAACCATATCGACGAGATCACGGACAAGATCCGTAAGACGCTCGACCAGTTCGTGGGCTGACGAGCCAAATTGAGTTCGGGCCCTGACGGGCCCTCACATTCCCCTACCCTCGCGCCGTCGCC
>JBCDID010000263.1:0-5469 GCA_038749355.1 Pseudomonadota bacterium
GTAGCGCATCTCGGCGACCATGTTGCCGCCCGGCTGCCCAAGCAGATGCAGCAGGCTCTTGGCCTCCGCCTGCGCGACCACTTCGTGTACCACCACGGTCGAAAGCTTCAGCGCCTTCGCCATTTCGCTGGGCTGCTCCATCCCCTGGCGGAACATGGTTTTGATCAACAGGTCCAGCAGGAACCCGTCGCTCAGACCCGTCTCACGGATACTTCTCGGTGCCTGAGGCGTCGCGCCCGCCAATCCATCCTGCCTGATCGCAGCCTGCAAATTCATGCTCTGCCCGTCCCCTTCGTCGGCGCCCGTGTCGTTCTGGACGCATTGTCCGGCGGGCCTTCACCCCACCGCGAAATTATCCACAATTGATCTCACACGCAACCGGCGCGTGTATCTTTCCGCACGCAACGCTTTCATGAGCCTCACACCCGACTCACCGCGTACAAATAGCCACTGGAAATTGGCAACTTTCGGGCGGAAATAGGAACTTCGACATAGTGGATTTTCTGTTAATCCAAGGTGAAGAGGAACGGGAGGCTCCAGATGAAGACCTATCAGCACTACATCAACGGCGAATATGTCGATCCCGCGCAGGGCGAGTGGTTCGACAGTATCGACCCCTACCGGGGCGAGGCCTGGGCCCGGATCCCTCGCGGAACGGCCGCGGACGTGGACCGCGCCGTCGCCGCTGCCAAGACTGCGATGGACGGCCCATTTGGCAAGATGACCCCGACCCAGCGCGGCAAACTCATGCGCTGCCTCGGCGATCTGGTGACCGAGCACGGCGAGCGGCTCGCCGAAACCGAGGTCCGCGACAATGGCAAGCTGATGAGCGAGATGGGGGCCCAGCTACGCTACCATCCGGAGTGGTGGTATTACTACGCAGGACTCGCCGATAAGATTCAGGGCTCGGTGATTCCCATCGACAAGCCCGATCACATGGCCTTCACCAAGCATGAACCGGTCGGCGTCGTCGGCGCGATCACGGCATGGAACTCACCCCTGATGTTCGTGGCCTGGAAGGCGGCACCCGCCATTGCGGCAGGCTGCACCGTGGTGATCAAACCTTCCGAATTCACCTCCGCCTCGACGCTGGAATTCGCCGAACTGGTCCAGGAGGCCGGTTTTCCAGCCGGGGTCTTCAATGTGGTCGCAGGCATGGGCGCCGAGGCAGGTGCAGCACTGGTGGACCACCCTGACGTGGCCAAGATCACGTTCACGGGCTCCGACAAGACGGGTGCCATGATCTATTCACAGGCCGCGAAGACCATCAAACGGGTGAGCCTGGAGCTCGGCGGCAAGAGCCCGAACATCATCTTCGACGATGCTAATCTGGACGCTGCCTGTGCCGGGGCCGTTTCGGGCATCTTCGCCGCGACGGGCCAGACATGCATCGCGGGCTCACGCCTGCTGGTGCAGAACTCGATCAAGGAAGAAGTCTCCCAGCGCCTGATCGAAATGGCCCGAACGGCCAAGATCGGCGATCCCATGAAGCCCGACACCAATATCGGGCCCGTGACCACCGCACCCCAATACGCTAAGATCCGCGAGTATATCGACATCGCGCAGTCCGAGGGCGCGACCCTCTTGCATGGCGGCGGTACGCCCGCGGGGGCCGAGATCCAGGGCGGCCAGTTCGTCGAGCCCACCATCTTCTCCAACGTTTTCAACAATATGCGCATCGCGCAGGAGGAAGTGTTCGGCCCCGTGCTTTCGATCATCGGCTTCGAAGACGAGGAAGAGGCGATCGAGATTGGCAACGACGTCGTCTTCGGCCTTGCCGCCGGTGTCTGGACCCAGAATATCGGGCGCGCGGTGCGTATGTCCGAATCGCTGAAGGCTGGCGTGGTCTGGGTGAATACCTACCGCGCGGTCAGCTACATGATGCCGTTCGGAGGGGTGAAACGGTCGGGCATCGGGCGCGAATCAGGTGTCGAGGCGATCAAGGAATACCTCTCGACCAAGTCCGTCTGGATCAACACGTCCGACGATGCGCCGGGCAATCCGTTCGTGATGCGCTGATCTGGGCGCAACCTTTGGGCGAAATTTTCGGGCGGGCATATACACCGCCCGATATCGCTTAATTTTCAAGTAACCGGATATCGCGCCACCAAATCCCAGGATATCGCTCACATCCCTGTGTATATCCTGCGCCTTTTACGTGCGACGGACTCCGGCAGTCTCCGCGTTCCCTTCCTTGAGGGGACATGTTCAATTGGAGACTTCCAGATGAGACATTGGGTGAAGACACTCCTGATCGTACCGGTGGCGGGGCTACTGCTCGCCGGCGCGACACCCGCAAGTGCTGACAACTGGCGCTGGGGGGCGAGGGCTGCCGACCGGATCGAAGACCGGCTCGACCGGCTGGAGGATCGCGTCGACCGGCGGACCAATAACGGTCGATGGGATCGTATCGAAGATCGGCTCGATCGGCGGGAGAACCGCTTTGACCGCCGGAATGGGCCGCGGGCGTCCCGCTACTCCTCCCGTTGGGACCGCAGGCTCGACCGACTCGAGCGCAAGGCCGCCCGCCGCAACTACCGCCGCGCCTACCGCAGGGCGTGGTGGCGGCACTGATCCTGTCACTGAGATGGGGCTGAGGGCGCTGGCCGTGAGGCTGGCGCCCTTTCCATTTCGCAAGTTTGCGATCACCGGAATATTTGCACAATTTCTCCACCGGAACCGCGCAACGGAAAGATCGCGGGCGCTCGTTTCACAGGTGTCAGTCAGGCAGTGGTGGTCATTGCTGCTTCAGATCACAACAGGCTGATGGGCTGTGACGGCAACCCCCTCCCGCCGCGGCCCGGTCCCTTCGCCTTCGGGCGAGGGGACCGCCCCTTTCTCAGAGATCATATAGCGCGCCAAACTTGGCGTTCAGATAGTCCAGCAAGGGCTGTTCCGTAGGCGCCGAGCCCGTCGCCCGGGTGATCAGTTCCACCGGCAGGTGGATCGCACCCGGGCGGTGGATCTTCTCACGCATCCAGGCAATGGGCCGCGTCGTGTCGCCCCCCGCGATCTCCGTGTCCACGTCGCCCAGATCCCGGCGCATGGCTGCGTCCAGGCATCCGGCGTAGATGTTGCCGAGCGTGTAAGTCGGAAAGTAGCCGAACAGCCCTGCCGACCAGTGCACGTCCTGCAGGACCCCGTTCGAGGGCTTGTCTACTGCCACCCCGAAGTCAGCCGCAAACCGGTCATTCCACGCGGCCTCAAGATCCGCGGGCGCGAGGTGGCCTGCAATCAGCGCCTGCTCCAGCTCAAACCGCAGCATGATGTGGAGGTTGTAGTGCACCTCGTCGGCTTCCGTACGGATATAGCCCGGCGCGACCCGGTTCACCGTGGCGTAAAAGGTGTCAGCGTCCGCGATCCCGAAGTCCCCGAACGCGTCCACCATGCGCGGATAGAGCCAGCCGCAGAACGCGCGGCTGCGCCCGATCTGGTTCTCGCAGAACCGCGACTGGGATTCGTGCACGCCCATGGAGACGTGATTGCCCGCGGGTTGCCACGCCAATGCCGGGTCGAGGCCCTGTTCATAAAGAGCGTGGCCTGTTTCATGCACCGTGGAATAGAGGCAATTGA
Source organism: Pseudomonadota bacterium (assembly GCA_038749355.1). Classification (GTDB taxonomy): domain Bacteria; phylum Pseudomonadota; class Alphaproteobacteria; order Rhodobacterales; family Rhodobacteraceae; genus Thermohalobaculum. The sequence continues at coordinate 3,574 of JBCDID010000263.1, forward strand.
ACGGGTCAGCCTCGTCGACGCGGGTGGTGATGCGCACGTCGCCCCGAGTGCCCGAGCAGAACGGGTGAACCACCAGATCGATGCGTCCCGATTGCTCGTCATAGCCAAAGCGTTTTGCCAGTTCCTCGGCCAGAGCCAGTTGACCGGCCCTGGCGAAGCTGCCCGTCAGCGTCGGGATCTCGCGCGGTTTGTCGGCAATCCGCTGGCGCAGTTCCGTCAGCCCTGCCCGCAACCGGGCGAAGATGGCAGAGATCTCGCTGGCGCTCGTGCCCGGCTCGAACTCATCCAGAAGCGCGTCATAGGAGGACTGCCCGTCAGCCGCCACGAACTGCGCGCGTTCGCGGACCAGCCCGATGATCTCAGTCAAGGCAGGCAGAAACGCGGGCACGTCATCATCCGCGCGCGCCTGAGCCCAAAGCCGATGCGCACGGGCGGTCGCCTTTGCCGTCGCCTCGGCAAGCTCCTTCGGGATCATCACGGCATGATCGTGGTACCGGCGCGCCTCGCGAACATTGGCCCGCCCGGCATCGTCCAGTGACGCGGGATCAATCGCATCGAGCCATTCGGCGATACGCGGATCCGACCGGCGCTCGTGCAGGACGGCAGACATGGCCCCTGCCTGCTCGGCCCGCTGCTCGGCGCCGCCGGGCGGCATGACCGCCTCCTGATCCCAGTTCAATAGCCCGGCGACACCGGACAAGGCTGCGGTCTGTCTCAGGTGCGCCATCAGGCCTGCATAGGCATCCGCGTGGTTCATCAGGTCTTCCCTATGGTCTCTGTCGCCCAAATTCGTGGAACGAATTTGCAAATTCCTCGTTGAGGAATTTGGCATTGCACGGAGTTAGCGTCGGAACGGAACACCGCCGGTGCCATCGCCGCGTTTGTCTTCGGCAGTCGCCCAGGTGGTTGGGTCTGTGATCAGGGCCGCGATCGCGTCGGAGCAGACCTCGATGATCTTCTCGCCCTTCTCCACGGACGACTTGCCGGGCATGCCGGACACACCGTTGCCCGTAGAGGAGGTGAATGGTCGCCACCGGTAAGAGGCATTGCCCGCCTTCAGGAAGCCCTCGTTCCGATGTGTGTTCAGCGAAGCCAGATCGGATGTGTCGACCAGGTCAGGCTCCAACGCCATCATCATGGATGTCTCCGCCTCGCAGGCGTGCTGCATGCCGGGCTGATCCTCGAGGATTTCCTGAAACACCTCGCCCGTCTCGGTCGGATAGGTCGTGGCCACCAGCGTCACGTCGCGTGACGGCGCGAGTTCATCGCAGATCTGGTTCATTGCGACGATGTTTCCGCCATGCGAGTTCGAGATCAGGATGTCATGGAACCCGTGCCGGATCAGGCAGTCGACGAGATCGCGGATCACGCGGCGGAACGTATTGTGCGACAGGATCAGCGTGCCGCCGAAGGGCATGTGGTGCTGGGACAGACCCGACCAGACTACCGGCGTCACTAAAGTGGCGCGCTTGGGATAGGCCTTGCGCGCGGACTGCACCGCGATCTCGTGACCCAGCCGCGTGTCGGTCATGACCGGCAAGTGCGGTCCGTGCTGCTCGATCGAGGCAATCGGCAGAATCACCACCGCGTTCTCATCCGCCAGCGCGCGCAGTTCATGCGCCTTCAGGCGGGCCCATTCGACTTCTGCCATGCAGGTCTCCGTCATCTTTAGGGTGGGTTGGTCACCCACCCTAACCGGGTCTGCGGGAAGGTCAATAGGTGACTATATTGACACGTGACTAAATAATCACCTATAAGCAGACCCATGGACCAGATCTTCAAAGCCCTTAACGACCCGACCCGCCGCGCACTGCTGGATGCCTTGCGCACAGAGGACGGGCAAAGCCTGACCCAGTTGGAAGAACGGCTGGAGATGACCCGTTTCGGGGTGATGAA
>JBCDID010000264.1:0-5452 GCA_038749355.1 Pseudomonadota bacterium
GATGAACTCGGCGCTACTGGTCCGGGAGGTCACGGCCACGGCTCCCCGGTTGACGATCACGAAAACCCTAGAAGGGTCCAGCACCTTGGCCGAGAAATCCGTGCCGCGCACGCCAATTGAAATGGCGGTCGTCTGAACCTGATAGCGTTCGGACGGCATATGTCCGGTGATCATCCTGAGCGTCCCGCGCGCGAGCGTCAGCACCGCTGCACCGTCCCGCGCGTCCGGGTCATAGACGAACCGGTCGATGACGATCTCGGAGTTCGGCGACAGGGTCAGGCGGGAGCCGTCATCCATGTCTACGGCCAACTCGCCAAGCCGGTCCGTCTCAAGCGCCGCGTTGCGGATCACGGCATCGCCCGTCGACAGCCAGGTGCTGCTTCCGCCGATCTTCTGCAACCCGGAGTCGCGGACCTCGATAACCACGCCCGCCGTTTCGAACTCTTGCGCCAGCGCAGTGGGCGTCAGGATCAGCATTGCGGCCACCGCGAATGCAGACGGACGGAACGAGGATGGGATACGCAGCATGAACGACTCCGAGCGGTCATCGGATCGCTTCGGACTGCCGGGAAGTTGCTGAGATTCAGTTCTTGGGCATGGTTACGGAGGTTTTGTGCGTGACCGGAGTCGCGTCTGGCCCGGGCGCGTCAGGCCACGGTCGTTTGATGTTGCAGTATCGGCTCGCCCTCTTCTCCGACGACGAACTCGACCCTGTCGCCGCAGAAGACCGTGTGCGCGTACTCCACGGGCCAGCCGTCCTGCGTGCGGTTCAGAGACACCGTTCGCAGGATCGGCGCACCCTCGGACATTTGCAAATGTCGGGCGGTTGCCCCGTCCGCCCGCCCCGCGCTGACCCTGGTCCATGCACGAATGTAGGCATCCGCCCCGTCTGCGCGGAGTGCCGCTGTGATCGAGCCCGTGGCGCGCATCGCTTCGGGAAAGTTCGGCAATCGCTCAGCGGGGAGCCAGCAACGCGAATGCGTGGACGGCACTCCGTCGATCAGTGCAACGTTTTCGAGGACATGCACAAGGGAGCATGCCGGGATCTCCAAAGCTTCGGCTTCCTCGGCCTTGGCGGGCAAGGTCTCAAGCCTCAGGATCTCGCGGCGTCCCTCATGCCCGGTGTCCGCCATGTTCTGAGTGAAGCTGACCATGGGCCCTAGCCGATAGGGCACCGGGCGATGGGTGACGAACACGCCCGAGCCACGGCGCGCGTGGACCAGCCCTTCATCCGCGAGGCTGCCGAGCGCACGCCGCACCGTATGCCGATTGACCCCGAAACGCCTGGCAAGTTCCGCCTCGGTAGGCAGCTTCGCGCCCGGGCCGAATTGTCCGTCCGCAATCTCGGCGCTCAATTGGTTGCGGATCGTCTGCCAGACCGGTTGGCTCATCGTTTGACCGTCACGAAAACATCGTAAGTTGTGGGTTCCATTCTTGCGTCTATATTTGTATAGTTATCTAGTTTTATAGATAAATCTGGAAGTTGTCAAATGTCCGAGGCTGAGCTTCGCAAGGACTGGATGGGTGTGCTGGCCAAGGCCGATCCCTCAAGTGTTGCCGTACTGTTGGACGGGGTAGGGCCGCGTCCCGGCTTCACCTGGCTGCGCACGCCAGAGGTCGGGGCGGTGATGGTGCGAGGTCGCGCTGGCGGGACGGGCGCACCGTTCAATCTCGGCGAGATGACCGTGACCCGCTGTGCGCTGCGACTGGATGATGGTCGGGTCGGGCATGCCTACATCCCGGGCCGCGACAAGGCCCATGCGGAGGCCGCCGCCATCTGCGATGCATTGCTCCAAGGGAGTGACGGACCGCGCCTTCAGGCGGAAGTGATCGCGCCGCTGAAGGCCGAGGCCGACACTGCGCGCCGACAGGAAGCCGCCCGTGCTGAGGCAACCAAGGTCGACTTCTTCACCATGGTCAGGGGAGAGGGCTGATGGAGGCGCGTGCGCTCGAAGGCGGCTTTGCCGATCCGGCAATTGGTGCTGCGTTGGCGTTCCGCTCGGTGCTGGACGCGATGTCGCGGCCCGGTTCGATCCATGCCGTGACGGGTGCCAATCCGCCCGCGCCGCTCGGGGTGGCCGCCGGGGCCGTGGCGCTGACGCTCTGCGATCATGATACGCCTGTCTGGTTGGCACCGTCGTTGGCGACGCGGGAGGTGCTCGACTGGTTCGCGTTTCACACCGGCGCGCCCATGGCCGCACGTGGTAAGGCACGGTTCGCCTTCGGCACCTGGACCGACACGGATCCGGTGACGGACTTTGCCATTGGAAGCCCGGAATACCCGGATCGCTCAGCGACGCTGGTGATCGAGGTTCCGGAGTTTGGCGACGCGTACCTTCTGACCGGCCCTGGCATCCGAAATAAGGCGCAGATGACCGTTCCGGACCCGGCGGCGTTTCAGATGAATCAGGCACTCTTCCCGCTCGGCTGGGATGCGATCCTCACGTGCGGCGACCGGCTTGCCGGGCTCCCGCGCACGACGATCGTGGAGGGCTGACATGTATGTAGCGACCAAGGGCGGCGAGCGGGCCATCGAGGCGGCGCATGACTGGCTTGCGGTGGCGCGCCGGGGAGACACGGATGTCGCGGAACTCAGCCTCGCGCAGATCGAGGAGCAGCTCTCCATCGCCTGCGCCCGCGTCATGGCGGAGGGCTCGCTCTACGACAGCGGGCTGGCGGCGCTGGCGATCAAGCAGGCGCGGGGCGACCTGATCGAGGCGATTTTCCTCGTGCGTGCGTACCGGACCACGCTCCCGCGCTTCGGGGCGTCCAAACCGGTGGACACCGGGGCCATGGCGTGCATCCGCCGCATCTCGGCCACCTACAAGGATGCGCCGGGCGGGCAGGTGCTCGGGCCGACCTTCGACTACACGCACCGTTTGCTGGACTTCGCGCTGGCGGCGGAGGGCGAGGCCCCCGTGGCGCCTGAGACCGAGGTGCAGCCGACGGATAAGCCGCATATCACCGAGTTCCTCGACAAGGAGGGGCTGATCCAGCAAGAGCCCAAGGGCGACCCGACCCCTCCCGATCTGACCCGTGAGCCCTTGGAGCTGCCCGCCTCGCGGCCCCTACGCCTGCAATCGCTGACGCGCGGCGACGAGGGGTTCATCCTTGGCATGGCCTACTCGACCCAGCGCGGCTATGGGCGCAACCACCCGTTTGTGGGCGAGCTTCGCATCGGCATGGTGGCGGTGGAGCTTGAGATCCCGGAGCTTGGCTTTGCAGTCGAGATCGCCGAGATCATGTTGACCGAATGCGAGACCGTGAACCAGTTTGTCGGTTCAAAGACCCAGCCGCCACAGTTCACGCGCGGCTACGGGCTCGTGTTCGGCCAATCGGAGCGCAAGGCGATTTCAATGGCCCTGGTGGATCGGGCTTTGCGGGCCGAGGAGCTGGGTGAGGAGAATACCGGTGCACCGGCGCAGGACGAGGAGTTCGTGCTCTACCACGCGGACAACATTCAGGCGACGGGCTTTGTCGAGCACATCAAGCTGCCGCACTATGTAGATTTCCAGTCTGAACTTGAGCTAATCAGGAAGATCCGCGCCGAAGCGCTGGAGGCTCAGGCCGCGTCGGAGGCTGCGGAATGACTTTAGTCGCCACCACCCCCGGCGGACCCTTCGCCCGGGATGCTTTCCCTGTAGGATCCGTCTCCAGCTTTAGTGCGTGGTCGTACGATCCTCGTCCAGATCAACAGCACCACAACGGTGAAGATCAGGAACAGACCGATCATGGCCGGTATGGGCATGTTCATGGTTGCAACAGGTCTTCAGACACCGCCGCCCGCGTCTCCACCGCCGAAGCCGGAAGACATGTCTGGTTGGTCAGGCATCATAACGGCCGCGGTGCCCACGGTCGCGCCGGCAGCCATCTCGGACGGGGTCCCCTTGTCGGCGCGATCTCTGCGTCGCGTGACAAGCACAAGGGTGGCCCCGAGCAGGGCAAGGCCCACTATCTCGGCGATTCCAATCCACTCGAAGACGCCCATGAAATTCCTCCATACCGTCCGCCCTCTGAAAAGAGCCTAGCACAGTTTGACAAGCTCCGCGAGTTGCTCGCAATCAGAGCACGGTTTATTCTTCATGGAGAAATAAACTTACCAAATGACTTCATGATTGTTGCGCGATTCTTAAAGATCAGGATGGGCGGCCCCGGCGTCAGGAGGACGCTGTGATGACGAACGTCGTATTCGACGTTGGCAATGTGCTTATCCGCTGGGATGCGCGTCTCGTTTATCGGGACGATTTCAGCACTGATGCCGAGATCGACGCCTTCCTGTCCCATATCGGGTTCGGGCCGTGGAACCTCGAACAGGACCGTGGCCGGACCTGGGACGAGGCGGTGGCGCTGAAATCCGCCGAATTTCCCGAGCATGCCAGTCTCATACATAAGTTCCACACGAACTGGCATGACGCGGTGCCCGGGGCCATCCCGGAAGGCGTCGAGGCTTTGAGTCTTGTACAAGACCTCGGCGGCCCGGTTTACGGCATCACCAACTTCTCCGCCGAGAAGTGGGCCGAATGCCAGGAGCGGTTCGACTTCCTGAACGGCTTCACCGATGTCGTCGTGTCGGCCCACGAGCGCTTGATCAAGCCAGATCCTGCGATCTTCGAGCTGTTCCTGTCTCGCAATGGGTTGAAGGCTGAGGATTGCCTCTTCATCGATGACAGCGCGGCGAACATCGCGACCGCGGACCAGCTTGGCTTCGACACCATCCATCTGACCGACCCGAAATGCCTGATCGGCAAGCTACGCGTGCGCGGAGTGCTGCAATGACGGACTACAACTTCGCCTATCTCGATGAACAGACCAAGCGGATGATCCGCCGGGCGCTGCTCAAGGCCGTCGCGATCCCCGGCTATCAGGTGCCGTTCGCTTCCCGAGAGATGCCGATGCCTTATGGCTGGGGAACGGGAGGCGTGCAGGTCACGGCCTCCTGCCTCGTCCCTGAGGATACGCTGAAGGTGATCGACCAGGGCGCCGATGACACCACCAACGCGGTCTCGATCCGCAAGTTCTTCGAACGCGTGGCTGGTGTGGCCACGACCGAAGAGACCGAGGAGGCAACCCTCATCCAGACCCGCCACCGTATTCCCGAGCAGGAACTGACCGAAGGCCAGATCCTTGTCTACCAGGTGCCGATCCCCGAGCCGCTTCGTTTTCTGGAGCCCCGCGAGACCGAGACCCGCAAGATGCACGCACTGGAAGAGTACGGGCTGATGCATGTGAAGCTCTATGAGGATATCTCGCAACACGGCCAGATGTCCACCGCCTATGCCTACCCGGTGAAGGTCGAGGGGCGGTACGTGATGGACCCCTCGCCGATCCCCAAATTCGACAATCCGAAGATGGAGATGGCCGCCCTTCAACTCTTCGGCGCGGGCCGGGAACAGCGGATCTATGCAATCCCGCCCTACACCCGGGTCGTCAGCCTCGACTTCGAGGACTATCC
>JBCDID010000265.1:0-5442 GCA_038749355.1 Pseudomonadota bacterium
CGGATGTCTATTTGCACTAGATGCCGGGCGGCCAAGTCACGAACCTGCGCGCGCAGGCCCGGTCGATGGGTCTGGAGCACCGCTGGCCTGAAATCGCGCAAACCTATCGCGATGTGAACGAGGCGTTTGGCGACGTCATCAAGGTCACCCCGATCGCCAAGACCGTGGGTGACATGGCGCTCTCGCTTGTCTCTGCCGGGCTGACGGCGGAGGATCTGGTGAACCCGGACAGGGACGTCTCGGTGCCGGACTCGGTTGTGACCTTCTTCAAAGGGGATGTGGGTCAGCCGCCGGGCGGGTTCCCTGAGGGTCTGCAATCCAAGGTTCTGAAGGGCGATGCGCCGATCACGGTACGACCGGGATCCGTGATGGAGCCCGTTGATCTTGAGGCTGTGCGTACCGATGCAGAGGAGAAGATGCCCGGTATCCGCGTCGATGATGAGGATCTCTGTTCCTACCTGATGTACGAAACCGTGTATCTCGACTACATGGGCCGCCGGCGAGACTATGGGCCGGTGCGTGTGCTGCCGACGCCGACCTTCTTCTATGGAATGGAGGTCAACGAGGAGGTCACGGTGGATCTGGAGCCCGGCAAGACATTGGTTGTCCGGTTGCAGGGTATCTCCGACGTCCATGACCAAGGCGATGTGCGGCTGTTCTTCGAACTGAACGGTCAGCCTCGGGTGATCCGGGTGCCGGATCGAGCGGCTGTGGCCGCTTCGGGTCGTGCGGAAAAGGCCGATCCCGCCATTCCGGGGCATGTGGCGGCGCCCATGCCTGGGTCCGTGGCATCCGTGATGGTGGGCGAAGGGCAGGAGGTCCACGCGGGTCAGGTGCTGCTGACGTTGGAGGCAATGAAGATGGAAACCGCCATCCACGCCGACCGCGATGGCGTTGTTGCCCGGGTGGTCACCCCGGCGGGGTCGGCAGTGGATGCGAAGGACCTGCTGGTGGTTCTGGACGACTGAAGGATCAACGGTGCATCTGTGTCGCAAGCGACCGCGGATGCACCCTACGCGGGAAACGCGGACGGTTGATCTTTGCAGGTAGGGTGCATCCATTATGCACCCCCGGGTCCCGAAGGGACAATCCGCAAGGTCGTGATCGTCATTGTAGACGCACATGACCTCTTCGTTCACAGTACCTCGCGATAACCATTGCGCGCTCGATTCAGAGTAGACGATTTCGAATGAGACTTTGCGACACTACCCGTTTTGTCCTGGCCTCGATTGCTTTTGTCGTCGTGCTTTCGGCCTGTGCTTAGGCTCCCTCGACAGAGGCGCGCAGTTCGACCCCTCCTGCAAGCGCGACCGATGTGGTGGTTGGAGGTGTCCAGGGGGCCGTCGTGAATGTCCATGCTTCCGATCGCGTCGCTGTGGTTGGTGGGATGCTGATCGACCTCGTTGACATCCCGCCGCCCTACCCGGTTGCGGGCGATGTGGTTTAGGCAGAGGGTTTCTGGAAGGACTCGATCCTGATCGCTACAGAGTGGCGTACAGTCAACAGCGAGTACGACAGGCTTGTCGGGGTTGTCGGAACTGATTTCAACGGCAGAACCATGATTGGGGGAATACCGCTCCGAACGGTGCGGCGCGGAGACAGGCTTCCGCCGTCGGGCGGCTATGCGGTGCTGCGTGGAGTCTTTGACGAACGGGGATTTCGGATCACGAACGTGCTCTATGCGGGAAAAGCCCGTCCGCCCATCATTCATTCAACCTACAAGGCAGGGTGCGACCCTGCGCTGGGAGCTCGGTTGGATCGCAGCCGCTGTCCGAAACGGCTGCGCTGACTGGCCAGGGCTGCTGACTGGCCAGGGCTGCTGACTGGCCAGGGCTGGTGAGTGCCGGGGCTGGTGAGTGCCGGGGCTTCCGCCCCGACCCAGCTATTTTCGCGACAGCTTCGTCGGATGACGGTAAAAAATGTGGTCGCCAATGCGTGCGGTCCGCACAAACTTTTTTGACCACCGCGGACGGACAGAAGTGTTGTGATAGAAGAGCGCCTTGCCCGTCAGGGTGCGCGGCTTCCCATCCATCATCGCCTGGGACAGCTTGCCAAGCCTCTCGAACACTTTCTTGTTGCCGATCGTGTTTTTGATGCCGTCGCAGTTGTACGAAAACTGGCAGCCATTACGCCGGTGCTGACCCTGTTTGACGACGCCGCAGATGCTGTTCGGATAGCGTTTGGAGTCGACACGGTTCAGGATCACCTCTGCGACAGCCAACTGACCAGCATGGCTTTCGCCGCGTGCTTCGAAGTAGAGCGCCTCGGTCAGGCAGTACCATTCGGCGCCGCGATCGCGGACTTTGATCTTCGCGATCTCCTCGGAGGTGAACCGTCCACGATCGGCGCCCAACTGATCCTTGTCCAGAGAGGCCATCGCCCCTTCGATCGCCGTGGCCGCACTCGCGTCCTGAGCACCGAGATCCTTGATCGCCGCTGCTGCTGCGTTCGCGCTGTCGCCCGTCGAGTCGGTGTCAATCCGCTCCAGACCCGCAGCCCGACGGAAGTCTTCCGTCACGGCAAACGCATTGAAAGCCGCCTGCTCGCCGCTCAAGGCATCCGAGAGCGCGCTGTAGTAGGGTAGCGACGTGAGCTCTCCGCGCGTATCGGAGATCGCGACACCGGGCACCAGCAACGCACCAATCAAGACAACTTGTTTCACCAAACACGCGCTGCCCGCCGGGGAAAGGCGAGAGATCATATTCCGCATGTGTTTCGTCTCCATCCGTCGTTCAGCGGGCCGTTGACGTTTGGCACCCCTCGGCTCCCCGGTACCTTCGTCACACAGCCCATTGCGCCTCGTCTTAGCGAGAGGTCGCGGGATCGGGTGATTGCAAATTGTGTGCAGGGCTTGCGAGTCCTCCGCACGTCGCACGCGTCGAGTCGGCGCTCAACCGTTACCTAAATGCATCACTGAAGGCTTGGCAAAGTTTCATATTGAGACGGGAGAGCCGCTGAAACGGTGCCGCTTCCGATTTGTCCACAGGCATTTTGTGGACAAGATCCAGGCCAATCTCGCCAAACCGGACGCGCAACTGATCATCGACCCAACGATTCGCCTGGCTCAAGCGCGAGTTCGAGAATTCAGGCATCTTTCGGGCAGCAGTTGCGGAGATCTCATGCAGAACTGAGTCAATGCCGTGCCCGTCGCGCGCAGAGCAACTTACCACTTCGGCTCCACCCCGACCGGTCAATGAAAGAGCGCCTTTCAGATCAGCCACCGCCCGGTCCGCCAGTACGCCGAGATCTGCCTTGGTCACGATCACCAAATCCGGAACCTCCATGATGCCGGCTTTCATGAACTGCAGGGCGTCACCAGAGCCTGGCTGGGCGCAGAAAGCTGTCAGGTCCGCTTGCTGTCCGATGGCAATTTCGGATTGCCCGACCCCCACGGTCTCGACCAGAACGATGTCATAGAGCGCTCGCATCAGCACCATGGCCGGGAACGTCATCTCTGCCACTCCGCCTAGACGCTCTCTTGCCGCCATGGAACGTATGAAAACGCCCGTGTCCAGGGGATCAGTCGTCAGCCGCGTCCTGTCGCCCAACAGGGCCCCGCCGGACTGACTGGAGCTTGGGTCCACCGCAATCACAGCGACCGTCTTGCTGTTGGCGCGCCACGCCCGGATCAGTGCATCGGTCAGGGTTGACTTGCCGACACCTGGCGGTCCGGTCAGGCCGAGGCAGAACCCCCTCGGCTCCGCCATTGCGCTGTCCAGCAGTTGAGCGATGCCTTCTTCGCTTGCCATGGTCTCGATCAGCGAAAGCGTGTCTGCAAGCGCCCTTTTTCCACTCTTGCGAAGCCCGGAAAGAGTCGCAGGACCATCGGCTTCTTGCGGCTCTGGGTAGTGCGCAGCGGGGGTCTTCACGCGCTTGCTGCCTTGCCAAAGGACGTGGTGGCGCCGGAAGCACAGCCGGCCCTGGCCCGGATGCTGGCCTGTGCCGCCGAAAGTCGCGCGACCGGAACCCGGTACGGCGAGCAGGACACGTAGTCCAGCCCGACATGCTCGCAGAAATCCACCGATGCGGGGTCGCCACCGTGCTCACCACAGAGCCCGAGCGAAATGTGCGCCACCCGTTCGCGGGCGCGTTCAATGGCAATGGCCATGATCTCGCCCACGCCCTCCACATCCAGCGAGTGGAACGGGTCGTGCCCGTAGACACCCTGCGCGACGTAGTCTGGCATGAACCGGCCTGCATCGTCGCGCGAGAGACCATAGAGCATCTGTGTCAGGTCATTGGTCCCGAAGCTGAGGAAGCCGCAACTGTCGGCAATGTCGGCAGCACGCAGACAGGCACGCGGCGTCTCGATCATGACGCCGACGGTGTAGGCGACCATCTCGCCTTCCAGTTCGTTGACGATGGCGGCGATGCGTTGGATGCGGCCCCGCAGGACTTCGATCTCGCGCACGGCTGATACCAGCGGGATCATGATCTCCGGTCTGACCGGGCTGCCGGTGGCGCGACCGGCCTCGATGGCGGCCTCGAAGATTGCACGCGCCTGCATCTCGTAGATCTCCGGGTAGGAAATGCCGATGCGGCAGCCACGCTTACCGAGCATCGGATTGAACTCGGCCAGCTCTGAGGCGCGCTGCGCAACCTGGCTGACGGGACGGTCCATAGCGGCAGCCATCTCACGCAGCTCGCTCTCGCCATGGGGAAGGAATTCGTGCAATGGCGGATCAAGCAGGCGCACCGTGACGGGACGTCCAGGAATCGCCTGGAAGAGCTGCACAAAGTCTCCGCGCTGCATGGGCAGTAGGTCGGCCAGCGCTTCGCGGCGTTCCTTCTGAGTCTCGGCCATGATCATTTCGCGCATGGCGGCGATCCGGCCGCGCTGAAAGAACATGTGCTCGGTTCGACAAAGACCGATGCCTTCGGCACCGAACTTTGCGGCGACCTTGGCGTCCTCGCCGGTGTCGGCGTTCACCCGCACACCCATCCGCCTTGCGCCATCGGCCCAGCTCATCAGTGTGAGGAAGGCGTCTGTGGCTTCGGGCTGGATCATTGGAACCGCGCCCGCAAGAAGCTGGCCTGTGGTTCCGTCCACACTGACAACTTCGCCTTCGGGCAGTTGGCTGCCTTCCTTGGTGCGCAGGACGCCTGCAGCACGGTCAAGCACTAGATCTCGTGCGCCGACTACGCAAGGTTTCCCGAGCCCGCGCGCCACCACCGCAGCATGTGAGGTCATGCCGCCACGCACTGTCAGAACGCCGGCTGCGGCATGCATGCCTCGAATGTCCTCGGGGCTGGTCTCGATTAGAGCGAGAATGGTCTGCTCGCCGCGGGCGGCTGCGATCTCCGCGTCGTCGGGCGTAAACACGAGCTTGCCCGCCGCCGCACCAGGCGAGGCGGGCAGCCCCTGGCCCAGGATGCTGCGCGGGACGGACGGATCGATGGCCGGGTGCAGTTGCTCTTCCAGATGGCCGGGGTCGACCCGCA
>JBCDID010000266.1:0-5425 GCA_038749355.1 Pseudomonadota bacterium
ATATTCCCACGCGTTACTCACCCGTCCGCCGCTCCCTCCGAAGAGAGCGCTCGACTTGCATGTGTTAGGCCTGCCGCCAGCGTTCGTTCTGAGCCAGGATCAAACTCTCAAGTTGAAATGAGCCTCGATGTCCTATCGCCTTGCGGCTACTTGAGGACAGCTTACCCATTCTTGACAGACGAACCTGCGCACATCGTCATTGACTTCGATGTGTCACTGTTTCCCGAAAGAACCAGAAGACCACATCAAGCTAATGAAGCTGACTACTCTTATCATCGCATCAAGGCCGAAACCCGTCAGCTAAAGAGCCGATATACGTAAGTCCGTCAGTCGACAAACCGACCAGACCACCCGCATATCCCTTCTTAGAGATATCATTGTCAAAGAACGCGCTTTCGACGCTGTGGAGTGTCCTGTGGACAATTCCGAGGCTCCGGAAGCAATCGGCGGCGAAGTGTTTCTAGCACCTCGCCGCCGGTGAGCGCGGGGTATATGGAGATTCGGATTCTCTGGCAACCGGAAAAGTGGGGACTGAAGGAAGTTTTTTGGCGCCCGAATGACAGAACGGATTTTCCTCAAATCTTAGAGAAACTTAAGGGCGAAACGGCGCCCTGCCCCCGCGCAACCAAGCCCATGCACCAGTAAGCCGGCCCCATTGGCGCAGCATTCGCTGGCGCCGCCCGGATATCGCGTAAACCAAGAGCTTCAGCGCCATCGCCACGAAGTCCCGCCAACCCCGTCTGCCAAAGTGCTTGGCCCCGACATACATAAGCGACCAGCCGAAGCTCACATCCTTGATGTGATGCGCGCGGGCATCCCGTCCCGAAGAGCTGCCCTCTTCATGTTCTGCGACAGCTCCGTGCACGTAGATCGCCGGATGCCGCGCGCGCCATGACCGCACCGCGATGTCGTCGTCCTCGAAGAACAGGAAGATCTCCGGGTCGAAGCCTCCGAACTCGATAAAGGGCGCCCGCCGGATCAGCATGGCCGCACCGCTGATGGAAGGCACGCAGCAGTCGCCAAAAGGTGGGCGCCGATCCTTCGACCTGGGCTCGAACCGGGATTCATGGCGGAAGAACACGTGCCCTCCCCCGCCGATAAGCTGAGGGACGAACAGATCGCATTCGGGCCACTCCCTCGCGGCACGCAGGAGTTCGCTCTCCGTATCTGCACGAAGTGTCACGTCCGGGTTCATGACGAGAACCAATTCGGCATCCAGATGAGTGAGCCCTGCCATGATGCCCATGCCGAACCCAACATTGGCCTCCAGCCGCAGCACGTCGAAGTCGAGAGACCGGGCTACCTCGCCTGTCCGGTCCGTACTCGCATTGTCTACGATCAGCGTGGGTCCGGGCGGGGAAGAGCGGGCGTGGTCCTGCAATGCTTCGGCCGAGTTGTAAGCAACCAGCAGCCGCGTGATTTCCGGCCGTGCATCGCTCATCAAGCCCGGCTTTCAGCCACAATGATCCATTGCTTTGCGGTGAGGTCCGCCATCCAGCCACGAGTGGCCTTAATCAGCAGCTTGCGAGTATCGAATGCGCGTTCGTCGTAGCTACGCGTATCGTAGCTCCCAACCAGCGACAGCCCGCCTGCGACCGCCAGCTCCTCTGCGGTCTGTCGCACGAAGAAGCGCAGATGTGTCCGATCCAACAGTCCCGCTTCGGTGTAGTGGAAATCCCCCTTCAGGAAGAGGTTCCTTATGAAGCGCCAGTGTCGGATGTTGGGCACGGAGACGATCAACCTGCCGCCTGGGGCCAAGAGTGGCGACAGACGTCGCACGACGGACCACGGATCAACCAGATGCTCCAGCACATCGAGGCAAAGGATCACATTCAGCGAGCTCGGCTGGATCTCAGCCTCGAGATCCGCATCTTCGATAGCTCCGCTCCAGACACGATCCATGTGCGTCGCAGCTTCTGCGGCCGCGTCCGGGATCAGCTCGACACCTCCGGTCCAATTCACGGTCCTCTCGCGCGCCACACCTTGCGCGACGCGGCCATACCCACATCCTATATCCAACAGACGGTCGCAGTATTCTGGCAGATGCGGCAGGATCTCCGACCGCTCATTGTCATAATATGCCATGAAGCCCCGCAGCTTGTTTGGCGCGGTTAAATCACGCGTCATGTCCCCGGCGCAAGAGGAACAGGCAGGCGAGCCCGAGACCAAGCCAGATCAACTGCCCGCCCGGCACCCAGAACGCGGTGTCATGCGGCAACCACCCGGCGATCTGGGTCGTCACGGCAGCGAGGATGAACTGGCTGAACCCCAGAAGGCCGGATGCGGCCCCTGCCCTCTCTGGCGCGGCACCCACCGCTCCCGCGGTCGTATTGGGCATCGCAAGCCCTGCACCGAAGGACTGGATCATGCCCGGCACGAACAGAACCCAGGGCGCGCGGATATCCGCCAGAACCAGTGCCATGATGATCATGGGCCCGACCAAGGATAGGACAGCGCCAGCCATAAGCGTCCTCTCCTGCCCGAACCGCGCGCTGATCGGGCCCGCGACAAAGTTCATGACCATGAAGGTCGCCGACAGCATCATGAAGTAGAGCCCGTAGGCGGCGGCACCCTGACCGTATGTCTCGCGCATGACGTAGGGCGTGATGGCAACGAAGTAGTAGAAACCCGCCAGCGAGAAGGACGCGTACCCGGCATATCGCCAAAACACGCGACGGCGCCCGACGATGCGGAAACCGTTCAGCAGATCGCGCATGGCGGCACCGGTGGAGCGAACCGCCGTCTCGGCAAGGCCAAGCCGGGTCCAGACAACAAGCGCCGCACAGAGGATCGCGGACATCCAGAAGGTCGCGCGCCATCCGGATGCGTCGACCAGCAGCCCGGACACGGTGGGCGAGACCATCGGCGCTGCCACCATGACCGCCGTCACCTTGCCGATCACGTCGCCTGAACGCTCTGATCCGAAGACGTCTTGTGCGACAGCACGGGCCAGAACGATCCCGGCGGCTCCCCCGGCGGCTTGCAGAAGACGCCCCAGAACCGCGAGCCAGAGTTCCGGAGCAACAGCTGCCAATACTGAACCCAGCGAGGCCATCACCAGCCCCGCGACCAGCACAGGGCGTCTGCCATAGCGGTCGCTCAAAGGACCCCAAGCCAGTGTCGACACCGCCATGGCTACCAGGGAGAGCGAAAGCATCAGCTGGGCCGCAGCAGCGGGTACCCGGAAGTCGGCAGACACCGCGGGCAGTGCAGGGCTCAGCGCATGGAGCGTGAACGGGCCGACCGCCGTGACCGCGGCCAGAAGCGCGATCAGCCAGAAGTCATTTCGTGCGGACGTCGTCGCAGGTGCCGATTGGGAAGACATGGGGATCCTGATGACTGCCTGCGCCAGATAGCCCCGACGCCGCCCGGGCGCCATCCCAAATGCAACAGATTACGTCAGTGATGCGCCTCGACCGGAGGCAGTAGAGCCCCCAGAACCGCCAGCAAGCCCGCCAGCCCACACATGCCGATCGGGAACATCGTGAAGATGTCGAAGTCGAAGCCCGCGTACATGCCGACCGCCGACAGGACTAGCAGGATTGCCGCGATGGCCGGGCGCGACGGCGCCATGGCGCCCCCGGTTATAGCGAGGATCGGCGACAGCATGGCCAGCACCTTGATCAGCATCGGGTTGTCAATGACGCCGAGGATGCCTGCTTCCTGCGCAGCACCCACGGCCTCGGGGAACTCCTCGGTCAACCAGACGAAAGCGTAGCCGAAGAAGCCCACGACCATGCCGACCAGCCCGCCTATGATCCCCAGAAACATTGCCGCATTGCGCATCGCGTGCTCCCGCTCTTACCCACAAATGGCGCCCACCCCTTGACCGGCGCACCTTGGCACGCGATGTCGGGGCGGAGCAACCTCAGCTTTCGCGAGAGACGATCCTTGGCACCCGGCCGTCCCCTGCCTCCTCCACCGCCTGTCATCTGGGCCATAGCCCTGATCTTCATCGCTTTTGAGCTCGCCTTTCAGATGGGCGATGCCGGCGTGATGTTCGGAGAAGGGCTGCGGCTGGAGGTCTATTACATCGGGGCGTTCTGGGATCTCTACTTCGAGGCCTGGCGCGAAGGACAAGCTGTGCCTCTGGAGTTCTGGACGTCCTTTGTAACTCACGGGCTTCTGCACGGATCCATGGTCCATTTGGTGATGAACGGCGTGATCTTCCTGGCACTCGGTGGGATGCTGGCGAATGTGCTTGGGACCGTGCGGTTCCTGGTCCTGTTCGCGGTAACGGCTGCGGCTGGGGGGCTGGTCT
This sequence comes from Pseudomonadota bacterium, assembly GCA_038749355.1. Taxonomy (GTDB): domain Bacteria; phylum Pseudomonadota; class Alphaproteobacteria; order Rhodobacterales; family Rhodobacteraceae; genus Thermohalobaculum. Next base: position 4,262 of record JBCDID010000266.1, read on the forward strand.
TCGCCCTGATCGCGGACACGCGCGGGCCGCTGGTGGGCGCATCCGGCGCGATCTTCGGGTTCTTCGGCATCCTAAAGGCATGGGAATGCCGCTACCTTCTGCGCCACGGTGGGTCCTGGCGCAGATTCTGGGGCACCATCATCGGCCTGATCGCGATCAACGTGGTGCTGTTCTACGTCCTTCCCGGCGGCGGACAACTGGCGTGGGAGGCGCATCTCGGCGGGTTCATCGCAGGGTTTGCGTTGGGGCCGGTGCTGGGGCGCGGGATCTCGGGCCCATCACCGGTCTGAAGTGATTGTGCCTGTGCCGGGCCCAGTCGAGGGCGCTGCCCTCGAGCTCCCGAGGTATTTTGAGAAAGATGAAGGGGTGGATCAGAGGCCGAGGGCGCCGCGCACCTTTGGCGTCCAGCCCAGATGAGTTGCCGTGCCGGTCTCGATGACCGGGCGCTTCATCAGAGTTGGGTTCGCCGTGAGGAGCGCCACAGCGCCGTCAGTGGTATCCGCCTTGGCGCGGTCTTCATCCGAGAGCCCCTTCCACGTGGTCGAGCGGCGGTTCACGAGGTCAGGTCCAACGGTTTCCATCCACGCAGCGAGGATCTCCGAACCCACCGCCTCGGCGCGCACATCTACCAAGGCCACGTCATGACCAGCAGCAGCCAGTTCTTTCAAGGCTTTGCGGCAGGTATCGCAGGTCTTGATCCCGTAGAGTTTCATCGCGCGTCTTCCTTTGCCTGCAATGCCGCCTGAAACTCGCGCCACTCGCCCGCGGACATGCCGGAGGTTTCCTGCGTGACATCCTCGCCGGCCAACATCCGGCGCAGGCACGCCATGGCAGGCCCGGAGAACTGCTGCGCATCCAGCCGGTAGTCCTCGAAAGCGCCATAGGCGGCGGGCACCCAGGCCCGGACCAAATCGCACATGGCTTCGGCATAGACCCGGATCTCGTATTGCGCATGGGCATCGGCGCGCAGGCGGAGGAAGTGGAACAAGTTGTGCAGGTCCACCTTCCAGTACCATTGCGTGTAGATGTTCGCGGGCAGGTTCATACGGGCCAATTCGCGCGCGAGCCCCTGCTGCCCATCAGTAGAAAGCATCTGCTCGTAGTTGTCGTAGGCGCGGCCGCTGTCGGCCTTGAGGATTTCGAGGACGCGCGCGGCCTCGTCGC
>JBCDID010000267.1:0-5425 GCA_038749355.1 Pseudomonadota bacterium
CGCCTCGCGCAGGATTTGCTGGGCTTGCTCTGCGCTGATCTCGTTCTCGAACTCAATGTTCACCGCTTCGGAGTGGCCCACGAAGACCGGCACGCGCACGCAGGTGGCGTGGACCTTGATCGAGGTGTCGACGATCTTCTTGGTCTCGACGACCATCTTCCACTCCTCGCGGGTGGAGCCGTCCTCCATGAAACTGTCGATCTGGGGGATGACGTTGAAGGCGATCTGCTTCTGGAAGGTCTTGGGCGCGACCTCCTCGACCGGGTTGTAGACTGCCTTGGTCTGGTCCCAGAGTTCGTCCATTCCGTCCTTCCCGGCGCCCGAGGCGGACTGGTAGGTGCTGACGACGACCCGCTTGATGCGCGCGCGGTCGTGCAGGGGCTTGAGGGCGACCACCATCTGCGCGGTCGAGCAGTTCGGGTTCGCGATGATGTTCCGCTTGGCATAATTTTCGACCGCGTCCGGGTTCACTTCGGGCACGATCAGCGGCACATCGGGTTCGTAGCGATAGAGCGAAGAGTTATCGATGACGACACACCCGGCCTTCGCGGCTTGCGGACCGTAAATCTTGGTCGCGTCCGAGCCGATGGCGAACAAGGCCATGTCCACGCCCTTGAAGTCGAACGTGTCGATGTCCTTGCATTTGAGTGTCTGATCGCCATAGCCGCATTCTGTGCCCATCGACCGGCGCGATGCCAGTGCGATAACCTCATCGGCGGGGAACTCGCGTTCCGCCAGGATGTTCAGCATTTCGCGGCCCACATTGCCCGTGGCGCCCGCGACGGCGATCCGATAACCCATTTCTCCATTCCTTGTTTACGTAGAGCAGTCCCCCATCGGGACCGCGCGCACATAGCCTACATGAGTCTGGTTGCCAAGCCCACCACACAGCCCCGAAGTTTCAGATCACGCCGCCGTCAACGTGAATTGACATGTGGCGACCTCAATCCCAGAACTAGGTCTCAGAGAGACGGTAAAGAGAGCGACAAGCAGCATGCTGGACAAGGCGAACGGGGGCAAGTTTCAAAATCCCTTGCGAACCTTGGACGGTTCTACGCGCGCGCATGTCGGTCTCAAGTCGCTGGAAACGCTGTGGTTCAATACCGGCACGTTGTGTAACATCAAGTGCGCGCACTGCTACATCCTCTCCAGCCCCACCAATGACGCGCTGGTCTATCTGAGTGAGCAGGACGTGCGGCCTTATCTCGACGAGATCCGTGATCGTGACCTCGGCACGCGGGAGATCGGGCTGACCGGCGGCGAGCCCTTCATGAACCCGCATGTGATCGACATTGTCGGGCTGTCCCTGCGGCGGGGCTTCGAGGTCCTGGTGCTGACAAATGCCATGCGCCCGATGATGCGCCCTGTCATGCAGAAGGGGCTCACGAGGCTGGTGGCCGAATACGGCGATCGACTGACGCTGCGGGTCTCGCTCGACCACTACACCGCCGAGCATCACGACGAAGAGCGCGGAAAAGGCAGCTTCGAGTTGACCCTCAAGGGAATGCGATGGCTCCGGGATGCCGGTGTGCGGATGTCTGCGGCGGGCAGGACATTGTGGGGCGAGGATGAGGACGCGTCCCGCGCCGGTTTTGCCGATCTCTTTGCGCGGGAAGGCTTCAAGATCGATGCGGATCATCCAGCCTCGCTGGTGCTGTTCCCTGAGATGGATGAGAACGCTGAAGTGCCCGAGATCACCACCGATTGCTGGGGCATCCTCGGCAAATCGCCCAATGATGTCATGTGTGCAAACACTCGGATGGTGGTGCGGCGGCGCGGAGCTGATGGGCCCTCGGTGCTTGCCTGCACCCTCTTGGCCTACGACCCGCGGTTTGAATTGGGCAGTACATTGGCGGAGGCCGGGGGTGCGGTGTCCTTGAACCATCCGCATTGCGCCAAGTTCTGCGTCCTGGGTGGCGCCCGGTGTTCGGCCTGAGATCATGAGCGACGATGATCGTCTGGCCAAAGCCTATAATCGTGGTCTCGAACTGGAAAAAGCCGGCGATCTGGAAGGCGCAGCCGAGGCCTATGCAGAGGTCCTGAAGCTTGATCCGGCCGATCATGGCGGTGTGTCGGTCAGGCTGGCCGCTATTGGCCTTGGCGATGTGCCCGACGCCGCGCCCGATGCCTATATCGCCACGCTCTTCGATCAGAACGCCGCCAAGTTTGACGACATGCTGGTGGAGCAGTTGGGGTACGCTGTGCCCATGCTGGTGCGCGAGCGGTTGGGCGATCTCTGCCTCACGGGCCCGTTCCCGCGCATGCTGGATCTGGGCTGCGGGACGGGTCTGACCGGAACCTCGATGCGGGATCTGGCGGACGAGATCACGGGCGTGGACCTCTCCGAGAATATGCTGGACGAGGCACATGAGCGGGATTGCTATGCGGCGCTCTACGTGGCCGAGGCGGTCGCGTTCCTGGAAGAATCCGGGGAAGGCCCCTGGGACCTGATTGCCGCCACGGACGTGCTTCCCTATAGGGGTGCATTGGAGCGCTTCTTTCTAGCTGCGGCGCGGGAGACCCGGCCTGGCGGGCTCCTGGTCTACTCCTGCGAAACCCTGACAGAAGACGAGCTTGGCGGGCGGGATTACACGGTCAGCCCCAAGCACCGCTTTGCCCATGCCTGGGACTACCTCACCGCCCTGATGGCCGCGTCCTTCGAGACCCGTCACCGGGAGGAGATCACCGTGCGCTACGACGATGGCGCACCTGTGCCCGGCTACCTGATCATCGCGGAACGCTGCGCAACACCGGACTGATCACACCGCGCGTTGGTTGCATCCGGCGCGGTGCTGGCCAATATGGGGGCGATCCGTACCATAGAAGGCCCACCCCAGATGTCCGTGAAAGATATGAAGATCCTCATCACAGGTGCGTCCAGTGGCATCGGTGCGCACATCTCCGAGTTCCTAGCGAAAGAGGGCGCTCAGGTTGTGCTGGCAGCACGGCGGTTGGAGACTTTGGAGGAGCTGGCCGAGCGCTGCGGCGACCGGGCGAGCGCGTTGCGGATGGACGTGGCGGATCCCGACAGTGTGACCGAAGGCGTGGCCGAGGCCGCGCGACGCATGGGCGGGCTTGACGGGCTCTTTAACAATGCCGGCACCGCCTGGGGTGGGCGCACCCACGAGATGCCGCTGGAGGATTGGGACCGGGTGATGGACATCAATACCAACGGCGTGTTCCGGGCCGCAAAGGCTGCGGGCGAGATCATGCTGAAGAGCCGCAAGGGCGGAGCGATTCTGAACACGGCCTCGATCCTCGGTTTCGGGACAGGGCAGGGCGTCGCGGCATATTCGGCGTCAAAGGCTGCCGTAATCCATATGACACGCAGTCTCGCGCAGGAGTGGGCGCCCTTTCGGGTGCGCGTAAACGCAATTGCACCGGGCTATTTTCCGACGGAGATGACGGAGCCCTTCCTGACCACCGAGAAGGGACAAGCGCTGAAGAAGGACGTGCCCATGCGCCGGTTCGGCGAACTGCCTGAACTTGAGGGCCCCGTGGAGCTGCTGCTGGGCTCGCGCGGGTCGTTCATCACGGGCGTGACCCTGCCGGTGGACGGCGGGCACTTGTGCCGCTCACTATAGATTTGGCCCTTCGGGCGCCGGTGCATCAACAGCGGCAAGCCGCTGAAGGATGCACCCTACGCGGACCGCAGTGCCCACGCCCCGCGTAGGGTGTCATCCAAAGGCGTGCTCGCCACGCCGTGATGCACCATTGACTCCCGTGATCTCAGGCGTCTTCACCGAAACGGTCTGACAAAAGCTTCTCCAGCGCGTCCATCAACACACTGGCATCGGCACCCTCACAGAGCACGTCGACGGTTGTCCCCTGCGCGGCACCAAGGGTCAGCAGCCCCATGATCGAGTCGCCACGCACGGTCTGGCCATCCCGGCTGACCCAGGCGAGCGCGTTGTATTCCTCGACGCATTCGACGAACTTTGCCGAGGCGCGGGCATGCAGGCCCTTTCGGTTGACGATGGTCAACGTGCTTTGCAGCCGCGTGCTCATGGGGCGGGGCTCAGGACGAGTTCGCCTCGAGGATCGCGCCCGCGGAGTTAATGTATTTCCGCCCGGCCTGTACGGCAGCGTCCACGGCCTCGTGCAGTGGCCGGTCGCGCATTTTCGCGAGCTTCACCAGCAATGGCAGGTTCGCGCCGTAGACCACCTCCACTCGCGGACCGGCCAGCGCGCCGTTTGCCAGATTCGAGGGCGTGCCCCCGAACATGTCTGTCACCAGCACCACGCCTTCGCCGGTATCCACGGAGGCGACGGCACTCTCGATCTCTGTCTGGCGCTGGCGCAGATCGTCCTGCGGGCCGATGGCGATGGCCACAACACCTTCCTGTGGCCCGACCACGTGCTGCATCCCCGCCGACAGCGCGTCAGCAAGCCCGTCATGGGCAACGATTACCAATCCGATCAAAGCACCCGCCCCTTGCTGTCGATCTCTGGATGGCGGACTGAGACCGGCCATCCCTCTTCCTTCAATGCGCTGGACAGGGCTTCTGCCACCGTGACCGACCTGTGTCTGCCGCCCGTGCACCCCAGCCCTATGGTGAAGTGGGCCTTGCCCTCCTCGCGATAGGCGGGCAGCAGCGTCGTCACCATGTTCAGCAACATCTCGAAGAACTGGTTGTATAGCGGATCTCCCCGAACGAAAGTCTGAATCCGACCGTCCCGCCCATCCAGCTTCCGAAGTGTTTCGTCCCAATAGGGATTTCTCAGAAAGCGACAGTCCAGCACCATGTCCGCTCCGTGCGGTGTGCCGCGCTTGTAAGAGAATGATTGAACGTTGACCGCCAGTCCGGCTGATTCGATCAGCGCGAACCGCGATTCCAGTTCTGCCTTCAACTCATGCGGGGTCATGGTTGTGGTGTCGATCACCGCATCCGCGCGTTCCCGGATCGGCGCCAATACATCGCGTTCCCGTGCGATTCCCGTTGCCGGGTCTTCCGCAGGGGCTAGCGGATGACGCCGCCTTGTCTGGCTGAACCGGGAAATCAGCACCTCGTCGGAGCAGTCCAGGAAGATCAGCACCGTTCCCGCCCGCCAGCGGTCGCGCAACCGGTCCACGGTCTCGGTCAGCGCCCGGACAGAGAAACCGCGCGTCCGCGTTTCCACCCCGATGGCAATCGGTGCAGAGGTCCCCGTCACAGGCTGGATCAGCGCATCAAAGAGCGAGACCGGAAAGTTGTTCAGCGCCTCGTAGCCGAGGTCCTCCAGCGCGCTGATCGTCGTGGTTCGCCCGGCACCAGACATGCCAGTGACCACCAGCACCAACGGCGCGGGTTGGCGTACCGGTTCCGGCAGCTCCGTCACGGTCTCCGACACAGGCGGGTCCTCTGCTCACCGGGGCCAGGCAGTCTGCGGATCAGTAATGCGGGCTCCCATCAGGAGAACCCGGAGAATCGCCGCTAGCCCCACG
>JBCDID010000268.1:0-5420 GCA_038749355.1 Pseudomonadota bacterium
ACCCCGAAGTGTACATGCTGATAGTCCCGGGCTTTGGGATCATCAGCCACGTGGTCTCGACCTTCTCGCGCAAACCGGTGTTCGGTTATGCGGCGATGGTGTTCGCCATGCTGATCATCTCGGCGCTGGGCTTCGTGGTGTGGGCGCACCACATGTACACGGTCGGCATGTCGGTGAACTCACAGGCCTACTTCATGTTGGCGACGCTGACGATTGCTGTGCCCACAGGGGTGAAGGTCTTCTCATGGATTGCCACTATGTGGGGCGGTTCGATCGAATTCCGCACGCCGATGCTCTGGGCGCTTGGGTTCATCTTCCTGTTCACCTTTGGCGGTGTGACCGGGATCGTGCTCAGCCAGGCGGGCGTCGACCGGGCCTATCACGATACCTATTACGTGGTCGCACACTTCCACTACGTGATGTCGCTGGGCGCGGTGTTCGCGATCTTCGCGGGCATCTACTATTGGATCGGCAAGATGTCGGGCCGCCAGTATCCGGAGAACCTCGGCAAAATCCACTTCTGGACAATGTTCATCGGCGCAAACATCACCTTCTTCCCGCAGCACTTCGTGGGTCGTCAGGGGATGCCGCGCCGGTACCTGGATTATCCGGAGGCGTTCGAGTTCTACAACTGGATCTCGTCCATCGGTGCGTTCATCTCGGGGGCAAGCTTCCTTCTGTTCCTCTACATCATGTGGGTCACCGTGACCCGCGGTGCGAAGATCGAGGAAGAAAACTACTGGGATGACCAGTACCCGGCACTGGAGTGGTCGTTGCCGAACCCGCCGCCGGAGCACACGTTCGAGATCCTGCCCACCGAGAAAGAGTGGGACAAGCAGTCACCGGCGCATCACTGATCGCCTTGGCCGCCCAGATCGAACACCAAGCGGCCGGGGGGAGACCTCTGGCCGCTGCCATTTCGGGCCCTGACTGGCGGGTCCGGCGTGACCGGCCAATTTTCGAGGTTGAGCTTTGGCCGCACCAGTCGCTTACGGCGCCAGGATTGAAATGGTTCCTCGGCATCTCCGCTGTGTTCCTGGCATTCCCGCTTTTAGGGATCTTAGGAACCTTTGCTTTCTGGGGGCTGTTGCCATTTATGGCTCTGGCGTTCTGGGGAATATGGTACGCGATTCGGCGCAATGCACGAGACCTGCAGATCAGTGAGGTGCTCTCCATCTGGCGAGACGAGGTTCGCGTAGAGCGCAAGGAGCCAACCGGTCGCATCCGCCGCTGGCAAGCTGTTCCGCGTGATGTCCGTGTCCGGATCTACGGAGACGCGAAGGTCGAGGACTATCTAACTTTGACCGGTGCGGGCCGCGAGATCGAATTGGGGGCGTTCCTGGCGCCGGAGGAGCGGGTTTCGCTGTCGCAGGAAGTCGAAGCGGCCCTGACCCGCGCTGTCCGTGCCTGAATAGATATTTTGGGTTCGGCGCGTCTTGGGGCCGCGTTGGGGCTACGCGTTCATAGCAGGATCAGCACCGCCAGCCCGAGGAAGGCGAAGAAGCCGACTACATCTGTCACCGTGGTGACGAACGCGCCGGATGCGAGCGCGGGGTCCGCGCCGGCCCGGTCAAGCGCGATAGGAATCAGAATCCCCGCAAGTCCAGCTGCCAGCATGTTGATGATCATGGCCAGCCCGATCACGACGCCCAACAACGGCTGTCCGAACCAGCCCCAGGCAATTGCCCCCATGACGACGGCGAAGATCAACCCGTTGCCGAAACCGACCAACGCCTCGCGCACAACCACCCGCCAGGCGTTTGTGGGCGTGAGGTCACGGGTCGCGATGGCGCGCACCGCCACGGTCAGGCTCTGCGTGCCGCCGTTCCCGCCCATCGACGCGACAATGGGCATGAGGACCGCGAGTGCCACCATCTGCGCAATCGCATCGTCGAAGAGGCCGATGACCAGTGACGCGAGGATAGCCGTGAAGAGGTTGACCGCGAGCCATGGGAACCGGCGCTTGGTGATGGCCCAGACCAGATCCGTCAGTTCCTCGTCGCCGACCCCGCCCAAGCGTTTGAGGTCTTCTTCGGCCTCGTCCTCCAGCACCTCCATGGCGTCGTCGATGGTGATGACGCCGACCAGACGCCCGTCCTCGTCTACCACCGGGGCTGAGACAAGATGGTATTGGTTGAAGGCGTAGGCCACGTCCTCCTGCGGCTCGACGGCCTTCAGGATGCGGAACTCCTCGTGCATCAGGGAGTAGAGTGTTACCGGCCGGCGCGCGCCCATGATCGCGGACAGGGGTACTGTCCCAACCGGCTTGGCTGACGCGTCGACAATGATGACATCGTAAAACTGCTCCGGCAGATCGTCGGAGGCGCGCATGAAGTCGATCATCTGCCCGACGGTCCAGAACGGCGGGGCCTTGACCAGCTCACGCTGCATGAGACGCCCGGCGGAGTACTCAGGATAGCTGAGCGACTGGGCAACGGCGGCACGCTCGACAGGCTCCAGCGCTTCCAACACCTCGCGCTGTTCTGCGTCGTCCAGATCCTCGACAAGGTAGACGACGTCATCGGTGTCCAGTTCGCGCACGGCCTCGGCGACCTGGGCAGGCTCGAGGATCTCAAGCAGATCGTCGCGGACGCCTTCCTCGACCTCGGCCAGGACCGAGTTGTCCAGTTCCGTCCAGACAAGATCCACGACCGCCCGGCGCGCCTCGCCGTCGATCTGTTCCAACAGGTCGGCAATGTCTGCCGCATGCAGATCTTCGATCAGGGACAAGACCGCCACCCGGTCACCGACACGCGCGGATTCGACGACCGCAGCGACGGTCTCGGGATCGAGCTCATACTCGTCGTCCCGAGGCTGCTCCCCGGGGTCAATAGGCTGCGTCTCTGCCATGCGTTGCCCCTCCGTTGATCCTGCTCTTACAACTCCGGCATGGCGATTTCTACGATGCCCGTCTGGGCGATTGGAAAATTGAAGCAAGGAATTTATAACCGCTCGCGGTGAGAACACCTCCAACCGTATGAGAACCAGATTGCCGTCATGAACGAGACCGCGCCAGCGAAGCCACGCACCGTCAAGGAAGCCTTCCAGATTGCTGTGGAGAAGCATCGGGCGGAGGACTACGACGCAGCAGCCCCGCTTTATCGGCTGGTGCTGAGCCATGCGCCGGGCAACGCGGTTGCGTGGACGAATTACGGCGCGCTCCTGCGCAAGCGCAAGCAGTTCGCGGAGGCGATTGCCTGTCACCGCAGGGCTCTTTCGGAGGATCCGAACCAGAAGAACGCCAAGGCAAATCTCGCCAATGCGCTCTGCGATCTGGGAGAGGCGGAGGAGGCAGCGGCCATCCGCGAGGAGTTGGTCGCTGAGGACCCGGACAATTGGGAGAAGATCCGCGACCTTGCCATTGCATATCGTGGGTGCTGGCGAAATCAGGAGGCGGTGGACCTCGTCAACCGGACCGAAGCCCGGCTTGGCCCTTATGACAACGCGACCCTGCAGCGTTCGCTCGCCCACTTGATGTTGCAGCAATACGAGCAAGGCTTTCGGGACTTCGAGTCGCGGTATTCGGGCGATGAGGTTTCGCTGCCGGACAACGCTCCGTGGCCGCGTTGGGAAGGTGAGGACATCAAGGGCAAGAAGATCATCGTACTGCCCGAACAGGGGTTTGGCGACGCGATCCTGATGGCCCGCTTCCTGCCAGCGCTGAAGCAGATGGGCGCCGCCGAGATTGCAATGGTGGTCAAGAAACCGCTGGAGCGCCTGTTCCGTGACCTCGAGGGCGTGGACCGCATGGTGTCGGGTGCCCGCAAGTCGGATGCCTATGACTACTACTCGCCCAACATGAGCCTGCCGCACTTCGTCGGCATGCCGGGCGATGTGCCGCCCCCTCTGCCCACGTTGCATATTCCCGAAGACAGCCGTGTCCGCGCGCAGAAGGTGACCGCGCCCTACAAGGACAAGTTCAAGGTGGGCGTGGTCTGGACGGGATCGCTGACTTACCGGGCGAACCACCGTCGTTCGACCAGCCCGGAAAGCTTCCTGCCGCTCACACAGGTGCCCGGCGTGCAGCTCTTCAGCCTCTACAAGGGTGATGCGCACAAGGATTTCGTGGAAAGCGGCATGAGCGGGCTCATCGCGGACGCGTGCGGCAATGACCGGGACTTCGCAGACACTGCCGCGATCATTGACGAGATGGATCTGATGATCACGACAGACACCGCCGTCGTGCACGTGGCTGGCTCGCTCGGCAAACCGATCTGGAACCTGCTCACATGGGAAGGGTTCTGGCTCTATGGCTCGGAGGACACGACGCCCTGGTATCCGTCGATGCGGCTCCTCCGGCAGAAGTCCTCTGGCGACTGGGGGTCCGTTTTTGCCGAGGCTGCCGCAGCATTGCGCACCCGTTTGGAGAACGGCACATGACCGGGACCGTCACCATCGAAATCGCACCGGGCGAACTGATCGACAAGATCACCATCCTCGAGATCAAGACGGAGCGGATCTCGGATGCCGCAAAGCTCGCCAATGTCCGGATCGAACTGGAGACGCTTGCCGCGAGCCGGGATGCGACGCTGCCGCCCTCGGCGGAGTTGACCCGGCTGACCAGCGCGCTCAAGAGCGTGAACGAACAGCTTTGGGTGATCGAAGACGACATTCGCGATTGCGAACGGGCGAACGATTTTTCCGATACCTTCGTCAAACTTGCCCGTAGCGTTTACATCACGAACGACAAGCGCGCCGCGCTGAAGCGGGAGATCAACGAACTGCTCGGCTCACGCCTGGTCGAAGAGAAATCCTACCAACCTTACTGACCGCGTCTGGAAAACGCATGCGCTGCGTTTACTTTTGGCGGGCTACTTGGTGTACATACGCATGCCATACGCTTGCGGTACGGGTGCCATACGCAAGCTGTACGCTTACCATACGCCTGTATCCGGGCTCCGACCCGGCTAACGCGCGCCAGAGAGAGGGCTCATGACGACCGAACTCCCCAGCGATATCGACGCGACGCAGGCACTTTTGGCGGACACGGGCTATGTCTGTGGGCGCGCTCTGGCCACGGTCGTGTTCCTGTCGCTCAAGCTCGGACGGCCGCTGTTTTTGGAAGGCGAGGCGGGTGTCGGCAAGACCGAGATCGCGAAGTCGCTGGCCGCGGCCCTGGGGCGAAGACTGATAAGACTGCAATGTTATGAAGGACTTGACGCCTCTTCCGCAGTATACGAATGGAACTATCCGGCGCAGATGATCGAGATACGGCTGGCCGAGGCGGAAGGCGGGACGACGCGAGAAGCCCTCTCTGCGGAGCTTTTCTCGGATCGCTTCCTCACGCGGCGGCCATTGTTGGAGGCGATGGAGCCGCAGGAGGGTGGGCCGCCTGTCCTGCTGATCGACGAACTTGACAGGACAGATGAGCCTTTTGAGGCTTTTCTGTTGGAATCAGTGAGTGATTTTCAGGTGACTAT
>JBCDID010000269.1:0-5416 GCA_038749355.1 Pseudomonadota bacterium
AAGATGGCACTGGAAAACCAGGCCGCATGAGGCCAGAAGTCAACCAACGGATTCTCCCAACGATCGGAGGGAAGTCGGGGCTCAGGACACGAATATTGGTGCGAGAGCGTATGCGTGGCAAGAGCTGGAGACCTGAATGACGCCCCCTGCGCGAGTGCAAGCGGCAATCGAGATCCTTGATGCATGGATGGCCGGATCCGAAGGCCTAGACCGTGTCCTCGCAGCCTGGGGCCGGACGCATCGGTTTGCCGGCAGTGGAGACCGTCGGCGGATTGCGGATCTTGTCTATGACGGCGTCCGCAGGCGCCGCTCGTCGGCGTGGGTCGCGGGAACGGAGGATGACGATCCCCGCGGTGTGATCCGAGGTAGCTTGATGCAAGATGGCACGCCCTTGGAACCGCTCTTCGATGGTTCCCGATACGGGCCTCCGGCGATGACGGAGGAGGAGCGTGTCGTCCGTGAATTGCACGACGCCCCCAGGGCCGTTCAGTTGGACTACCCGGATTGGCTGGACCCGGGTCTTGCGCATGTCGCCGAGCCTGCCCTATCGGCACTTCGGGCCCAGGCACCGGTCGACCTGCGTGTGAACAGCATCAAAGTCGGCATCGCCGACGTGAGCGCAGTGCTGCGGGAAGAAGGGATTGTGGTCGAGCCCATCTGCAGCGCGCCGCTTGCCCTCCGAGTGACGGAGGGCGCTCGGCGGGTCGCGGCGTCTCGCGCCTATTCGGAAGGCCTGGTCGAGATCCAGGACGCGGCGTCCCAACGTGCGGCTACCTTCGCAGGGGCCAAACCAGGCATGACAGTGCTTGATCTCTGCGCTGGGGGTGGTGGCAAGACCCTCGCCTTGGGCGCGGACATGAAAGGGCAGGGACGCCTCATCGCCCACGACATTTCCACCGCACGGATGAAGGATCTGCCGCAGCGTGCCGCGCGTGCCGGGCTTCGGGTCGACGCAATCGCGTCCGCCGATCTGTCCGAGTTGTCTCGCCAGTGCGATCTGGTGGTTGTGGATGCACCCTGTTCAGGCACAGGCGCTTGGCGACGGAACCCGGATCACAAGTGGCGGCTCACCGCAAACGAACTGGAACGCCTCGAAGGGGTGCAGGTCGGTTTGTTGGAACAGGCGATCGGGCTGTGCGCGCCAGGAGGGCAGATCGTCTACATGACCTGCTCGATTCTCGAGCGCGAGAATGGGGTCCAGATCGAACGTTTTCTGGATCGCAGGCCTGATTGGACAAGGCGAGACGAACTGGTGCTGAGCCCGGCCGATGGGACGGATGGCTTCTACGCAGCCCGGCTCCGCGCGACTGCCCGTTAACCCTTCGTTCACGATTTAGTTCTACCGCAACCGTGTGGTAACCTTCGCTCGCAGTGCCTGGCGCACTGTATTGCAGCCAGTTCCAGCAGGATTGATCGTCGCCTGCCGGGCAGCAATCACGGGGTGTTTTCCACGCAGAGCCGGGGGAGGACAAAGCGCATGACCATCTTCTGGTCGCTGGTGCCGCTGGTTGCAGTGATTGCCGGGACCGTCGCCATCACCCTGGCCGTGATGCGTCTGCTGGGCCGCCGCAAGCCGGACCATACGGCGCTGACGGACGGTCGGGATTGGCCTGCGCTGCTCAGCGCGCATGACGGCCGGGTGCTGAACAGCAACGCGGCATTGGACACGGTCTCTCCGACCGAGGGCCGTGTGGTTGAGCGCCTCGGTCCCCTGCTGGGCATCACGGCGACCGAAATCTACCGGCTGTCGCGCATGGCCCTGCAGGACGGGCTGGCGCTCAACGCCTACCGGACCGAAGCGGATGGCGAACCAGTCGTGCTGACGGTCCAAGTCGCCGGTGCCGACATGTTGATCTGGCAGGTTGTCCCGCGGACCCGGCTCGGAGCCTTCTTCCCGGACGGCGGATCTGATGTCTACGAGGGCGCCCCTTTTGCCTATGCGCGCTTTGGGGCGATCGACGGGCCGGCCTCCAACGATCTCTTCCGTGAACTGTTTGCGGATGTCGCGCTCGACATGCTGTCGGAGCAGGTGGATCAGGGTGTCTTCGTGTCCGGGCGGATCGTGCTTCCGGGACGGGACGGAACAGACAAGCTGGCGTTGACTGCGCTCAGAGTCGAGCCTGGGGGAATGTCCGAGACGCACGAGATTTTCCTCTTCCTGCCCGATGGAGAGACGACCAGCCAGATCAGTGCCGCTGAGACATTGGAGGCGCTGCCTGTCTCGCTGATGCATCTCGATATCGACGGGCAGGTGTTCTGGGGCAATGCGCAGGCGCGTCACATGCTGGGCGAGAGCTTCGGCGCGGGCCGCATGCTCGGCGACATCCTGCAGCCGCTGGGGCGTTCGCTGGACAAGCTGATGAGCGAGGTGCAGTCCGGGCGTAGCACGACCGGCGGCGAGATGGTGCGTCTCAAGGACGGGGACTTTGACAGCTTTGCGCAGGTGTCGTTGACCCGCATGACGGTGCAGGGGCAGCCCTCGCTGGTGGCCGTTTTGACGGATGCCTCGGAGCTGCGCTCATTGGAGGACAAGTTCGCGCAGTCCCAGAAGATGGAAGCTGTGGGCAAGCTCGCCGGCGGTGTGGCGCACGACTTCAACAACGTGCTGACCGCAATATCCGGCAACTGCGACCTGCTGCTGCTGCGCAAGGATGCGAGCCACCCGGACTTCTCGGACCTCACGCAGATCCGCCAGAATGCCAACCGTGCGGCGGCACTGGTACGGCAATTGCTGGCCTTCTCCCGCAAGCAGACGCTACAACCGAAGCTTCTCTCCGTGCAGGACGTGGTGACGGACACGCTCTACCTGCTGGATCGCCTGATCGGAGAAACGATTACCCTGTCGCTCGACCACGGACGAGAGCTGGGATCAGTGCGCGCGGACAATCAGCAGCTAGAACAGGCGCTGATGAATCTGGTAGTGAACGCCCGGGACGCCATGCCGAACGGCGGCGTGATCACGATTGCCACCGGCAATCGCAAGCTGATGCATGAACAGCAGTTTCCCGGGGTCTCGGTGCCGCCGGGCGAGTATGTCGAGATCGGCGTGTCAGACTGTGGAACCGGCATTGATCCTCAAGTGATCGACAAGGTTTTCGACCCGTTCTTCACGACGAAGGCGCAGGGAGAAGGTACAGGGCTGGGGCTCTCGACAGTCTATGGGATCGTGAAGCAGTCCGGCGGCTACATCTATGTGGAGAACCAGGTTCGTGGCGGTGCCAGGTTCACGATCCTCCTGCCGCGCGCTTACGCGGAAGTTCCCGAGGACCTTGTGCCCGAGGTAGCCAAGGAGCCAGAGGGTGCCGATTTGACCGGGCAGGGTGCCGTTATGCTGGTCGAAGACGAGGCGCCGGTACGGTCCTTCGCCAGCCGGGCGCTTAAGCTGCGGGGATACCGAGTGATTGAGGCCGAGTCGGCTGAGGCGGCGATTCTGTTGCTTGAGAACGCGCCCGACGACGTGGACGTGCTCGTCTCGGACGTGGTGATGCCAGGCATGGACGGACCGACTTTTGCATCGAAAGCGCGGCTGTTGCGCCCGGATCTGCGTGTTGTGTTCATTTCAGGATATGCTGAGGACAGCTTCCGACGGAACCTGACGGACAACGATTTCTTGTTCCTGCCCAAGCCGTTCTCGCTGAACGAACTGACTGCGACCGTAAAGATCGCAATGGATGGCGCGCAGCGCCCGCATTGACGACTGGGGCCAGCGCTCCGTGCACCGCCAGGCGGGTTACTCGGCCACGCTTTCGTAGATCTCGTAGTCGCGCGCCAGAGCGGTGCGTAATTCGACACGCCTTGTGTTACCCAGGCGACCACCCAGGAATGGCGCCTTGGGCGAGACGTTCAGACGCTCCAACGAAATCTCCGTTTCCAACCGTTCCTGAAGAAAGCGCACCATGCGCTCGATCCGGTCATAGCGGAATACACGGGAGACACCGATCTCGTCCCCGTCGCGGGCAACAAAGCGCGCCTGCCGACCGACATCAGCCGGTTTCTGCTGCCCGTCGAGATAACGATCGACAAAATGGTCGAAACTGAGACCACGGGTGGAATTTGCGCTGCCGCGTAACGCCTCCCGCCGCCGATAGCGCCACCACGATTGCAACCAGTCCTCGGGGTGACGAAACGCACAGATCACGTCGAACGGTTTGTCGGTCAGGCTCGCGAGATAGGGTTCGATGAAGCGCTTATACTTTCGATAGCTCATATGTTTCGAGCGCGGATTCCCGCGGAAAACCAGATCCATCTGGTCCTCCAACGCTTTCTCGAACGCAGTGGACGCGCATTTCGGCATGGCAAGAATGACAACGCGATGTTTCAGGGAAACGAGCATCGGGCATCACCGCGGGTCTCTGACATACCGGCATTCTGCCTGCGCGCTCTTAACGGCTCGTAAACCTTGATGGCTTTCAACTGCCACGTGTAGGCCTCGCATTTGTTCTTTATTTGTACCAATCCTTGTGCGAACATCCATAGAACACTTTGGAGTTTGCGCGTCCAAAGCGGATATGAGAACAAGGAGTGAGGCAGGATGACCGATAACCTATTGAAGCTCGACGAGAGGCGAAACATGGACAAGCAAAAGGCGCTGGACAGCGCGCTCGCGCAGATCGAACGGAACTTCGGCAAGGGCTCCATCATGAAGCTGGGCGCCCAGACCACGATGGATATCGAGGCGACGTCCACGGGTTCGCTGGGGCTCGATATCGCTCTTGGGATTGGCGGCCTTCCGAAGGGTCGGATCATCGAGATCTACGGCCCTGAATCGTCGGGTAAAACCACGCTCGCACTGCACACCATCGCCGAAGAGCAGAAGAAGGGCGGGATCTGTGCATTCGTGGATGCCGAGCACGCGTTGGACCCGGTCTATGCGCGCAAGCTGGGCGTAGATGTCGACGAGCTGCTGATTTCCCAACCCGACGCAGGCGAGCAGGCGCTGGAAATCACCGACACCCTCGTGCGCTCCGGCGCTGTCTCTGTTGTCGTGGTCGATTCGGTGGCCGCCTTGACCCCGCGCGCGGAGCTCGAGGGCGATATGGGCGATGCCCAGGTCGGTCTGCAGGCGCGATTGATGAGCCAGGCGATGCGAAAGCTGACAGGCTCCATCAGCCGCTCGAAATGCATGGTGATCTTCATCAACCAGATCCGCATGAAGATCGGCGTGATGTTCGGCTCGCCGGAGACGACGACAGGCGGGAATGCACTGAAGTTCTACTCCTCTGTCCGCCTCGACATCCGCCGCATCGGTGCGATCAAGGACCGCGACGAGGTCGTCGGCAACGCCACCCGTGTCAAGGTTGTCAAGAACAAGGTCGCGCCGCCGTTCAAACAGGTCGAGTTCGACATCATGTACGGCGAGGGCGTCTCGAAGATGGGCGAGCTCATCGACCTCGGCGTGAAGGCCGGTGTGGTCGAG
>JBCDID010000270.1:0-5386 GCA_038749355.1 Pseudomonadota bacterium
ACGAGCACGCCCACCATGACGGCGACAAGAAGCTCCATCAGACTTCCTCCTCAAGCGCCAGGACAAGGGTCAGGATCGACCCGAAAACCACGAGATAGACGCCGATATCGAAGGCTAGAACGGTCGAGATCGGCACGTAGTTCCCGCTCTCCCGATCGCCGATAAACAGCCACTGGCCGGTAAAGAACGCATCGTTGAAGAAGACCGCGTAGACCCCAGCGGCGAGCGCGATGCCGAGCCCGATCATGGCGATATTCTGGGGCTCATAACGCAGGGCGACCCGCGTGGCGTCGGCCCCTTGTGCAATCGCATAGAGCACAAAGCCCGTCGCACCGATGAGCCCGCCGATAAAGCCGCCGCCCGGCAGATTGTGCCCACGCAGGAGCATGTAGACCGAGAAGAGCAGCAAGAGCGCCGCAAGGAGCCGGGTCGCGGCATTGAGGATGATCGAGTTCATGGGTCTACTCCTCCCCGTCCCGGTCGGCGCGCGCGTATCGCGTGCCCCGCAGGAGCGCGTAGGCGGCCAGGGCAGCCACCACCACCACGGCAATCTCGCCGAACGTGTCGAGCGCGCGGAAATCCACGAGGATGACGTTGACGATGTTGCGCCCGAAGGCCTCCGGCCAACTGGCCACTTCGAAATAGTCGGTGATGCGTCGGTCGATCTCACCCTGCTCTACGCCGATGAGCACCGTGGTCACGAGCACCCCGACCGAGGCGGCAAGGATGAAATGGCCTGGGCGGCGCTCCTCCCGCTTGAGGTTCAAGTGCGGCAGCTTGAGCATCGCCACGGCCACGAGAACAACGGTGAGCGTTTCCACCAGAAGCTGGGTGATGGCCACGTCAGGCGCCGAGAACATGATGAAGATCAGCGCGACGCCGATGCCGACCACGCCCAACGCGGCCACAGCGGTCATTCGGCTGCCGCTATAGGCGGTCAGGAGCGCGCCCGCGGTGATGAAGACGAGGACGGCCCAGTGTTTGAACAACAGCCCTTCAAACTCTTCCGCCAGGTCGATCTGGATGGGCCCCAGCGCGTCCTGCAGCCAGATGGTGGCGCCCATGCCGATGGCGAGCGTGGCGAAGATGATGACCATGTATCGCTGCAGCACGCCCGATTGCAGGAGGTCCGTCTGCCAAGCGGCCAGCGCCTTGAGCCCATCCAGTGTCCGGTCCCAGCCCGGATCGAATTTCAGGGGGCTGACTTCAATCGCGCGGGCCATGGCGCCCCGCACCCGCATGCGCGCCGCATAGAGGGCGAAGCCCACAGCGAAGGTCACGAGCGACAAGATGAAGGCGGCATTGACCTCGCGGAACAGGTAGAGATCCACCTCAACCGTTGGATCGCCGTAGACGGCCCAGGTTGCCGGCGCCACAAGCCAGGTTTCGGGCACGGCAGACGCGACGCCGAAATAGAGGGACACCCCCCCAAGCAACAGTGGACCGATCCACATGGCGACGGGCCCCTCATGGGTCTTGGCAAGCGCCTCCGGCGTTCGTCCCAGGAAGGGCCGCGCGACGGCGAGGCCCGCAGCCATGAACATCAGCGCAGAGGCCGCGAAGAACGTGCCGGTGATCCAGAGGCTCGCCGTCTCCATCTCCAAGCCCGCTTTGTAGAGGAACTCTTTGCCGATGAAGCCCACGAAGGGCGGGATACCGGCCATGGAGATGGCGGCGAGCGCCCCGGCGACAAAGGTAATCGGCATCTTTGAGGCAAGCCCTCGAAGCTGGTCCACCTCGCGCGTGCCGGTTTCATGGTCGACAATGCCGATCATCAGGAAGAGCGCGGCCTTATAGAGGGAATGGACCACGAGGAAGAGCATCGCCGCCTTGATCGCGTCCGACGTCCCGGCCCCGATAAACAGCGTCAGCGCGCCCAGCGCCATGAGCGTCGTATAGGCCAGCACCTGCTTGATGTCGGTCTGACGTACCGCAAGCAGGCTCGCAAAAACGGTGGTGAAGCCGCCCGCGATGACGAGCGCCCAGAACCACGGCTCGGTCCCGCCGAGCGACGGGTTCATCCGCGCCAGCAGGTAGACGCCCGCCTTCACCATGGTGGCAGAGTGCAGGTAGGCCGAGACGGGCGTCGGCGCCGCCATGGCATTGGGCAGCCAGAAGTGGAACGGGAACTGCGCCGATTTGGTAAAGGCCCCTGCGAGGAACAGGATCAGGATGGGGATGTAGAGCGGATCGGCCCGGATCTCATCGCCCATGGTCAGGATCACCGACAACTCGAACGAGCCCGCGGCATTGCCCAAGAGGATCATGCCCGCCAACAGCGCCAGCCCGCCCGTGCCGGTCAGCAAGAGCGCCTGAAGCGCCGAGCGGCGGGATTTCGCGCTGTCGCTGTCAAACCCGATCAACAGGTAGGAGGAGATCGTCGTGATTTCCCAGAATACAAAGAGCGCGATGAGATTGTCCGACAGGACGAGGCCCAGCATGCCGACCATGAAGAGCATGAGGAACAGGACGAAGCGGGGATATTCCGGGTGATTGCCCAAGTATTTCGTCGAGTAGAGCGTCACCAGCGCCCCGATGCCCGAGATCAGAAGGCCAAAGGTCAGGCTGAGCCCGTCGATCAGGATCGACAGGCGGATGTCCATGGACGGCACCCAGTCGATCCCCAGAAGCACCTGTTCGCCCGCCGCCACAGGCGCCAGGAACTGCAGGAACCACGCAAAGATTGCCGCCGGGATCAGGACCGATATCCACCCCGCCAGACCGCCATAGACGCGCGGTACTTCTATACCTGTGCTCGCCACTTGCCCTGTCCCCTCTTATCCCGCGCTGTGCCCGGCCCCGTTGCCCAACCCGTTTAATGTCACCGGGCTTTCGAACCCGTTTGGCTTGAGAGCGATCACCGAACACTTAACGGCGCGTAGGATCGTCTCCGCCGTGTTGCCCATGAAAAAACCGGCCAGCCCCGTGCGGCCCACCGTTCCCATCACGATCAAGTCGATGTCATGGGACGTGGCAAACTCCGCGATCGCGTCGCCAGGCTCGCCCTTGATCAGGTGCACCTGCCGGTCGGAGATCGACGGAAATCCAGCCAAAAGGCCCATCAAGGCAGATTTGGCGCCGGCGCGCTCCCGCTCCACCATGGCGTCGATATCGCCCTGTTTGTCCGACGTGACACGACCGTGCCGCAGGGCGCGTTCCTCCTGCAAATACCAGGCATGGGCCACATGAAGCTCAGCACTTTCGCGGTCTGCGAGGCTGGTCGCCAGTTCCAGAACCAGTTGGTCGAGCCCGTTTGCCCCGTCGGAGCGGGACGGATCGACCGCTGCCAGAACCCGGTCAAATTCCCCGTCACCCGCGCCCATAAGCATCCAGACCGGGCACGGACACTTGCGCAGCAGGTGCATGTCAAAGCCCTTGAGCCGCCCGCGTCCTTCGGGGTCAGCCGTGGCCCCCTTGACCACGATGTCATGCCCTTCGCGCAGCACCATGCGGATGATCTCGATGAACGGGACGCCTTGCAGGACCGCCTCGCTGACATCGACGCCTTGGGTGCGCGCGCGACCGGCATAGTCGGAGAGCCGCGCGCGGTGGTAGGTCAGCACATCCTCGGCGATCTCGGTTCCACGCGTTCCGGAGACAGCGGTCAGCATGCGCACCAGCTCACCCGGTGCGCAGTCGACCACGTCCACGAGGGTCAAAGCCGCACCGTTGGCGCGCGCCAGATGCAGCGCGCGCTCAAAGGCGATGTCGGCCAGGCTGTCCTCTGTCAGGACCGCCAGGATGCTTTTGAAACGGTGCACGACCCCTCCGGTGCGATTTCGGAAGCACTTAGGTCGCCGGTTTTGATTGTTCCAATCGAAACTCGGAGCTATGTTGATAGATGTTTTCTATAAGCCGCACCCAGGCTGCCCGATGCCCACGCTCCAGCAACTGCGCTACCTGACGCTCCTGTCCGAGACGCTGCATTTCCGGCGCGCCGCGGAACGGGCGCATGTGACCCAGCCCACGCTGTCGGCGCAGCTTTCGGCGCTGGAGGACAAACTCGGCGTGCAATTGGTCGAGCGGTCCCGGTCGCGCGTGGTGATCACGCCAGAGGGTGAAGACATCGCCGAGCGGGCCCGGCGCATCCTCTCGGAGGTCGACGAAATCACCGAGATTGCCCGGCGCGGGCGGCAGCACCTGGCCGGCACGATCCGGGTCGGTGTGGTGCAATCCCTGGGCTCGTATTTCCTGCCCCTGGTCATCCCCGACCTGCACCGCGGCTATCCGGACCTGAAACTCTATGTGCGCGAAGGTCTTGCAGATGACCTGATCCACCGGCTGGAGAGCGGCAGCCTCGATTTGCTGTTCTACCCCCTTCCGGTCACGGGGTCCGAGTTTGAGGTGGCGCGCCTCTTTCGGGAACCTCTGCTGGCCGTCGCCGCCACGGACCATCCGATCGCGGCCCTCGACCGTGTGCCAAGAGACCGCTTGGCCGGGGAACGCATCCTGACGCTGGAAACCGGCCACCGGCTGCACGACCAGATCCGCCGCATCTGCGAGGAGACAGGCGCTGAGATCAGCCTCGATTACGGCGCCACATCGCTCGACACGATCCGCCAGATGGTGGCGATGGGGCTGGGCATCTCGCTGCTGCCTGCCCTCTATGTTCGCTCAGAAGTGCAACCCAACACCCTCGTCACGGCGCGCGCCCTGGACGGCCCGCAGCCGTTCCGTGCCGTGGGAATGGTCTGGCGCGAACGGGCCGCGCGCGGTGCGGACTACAGGGAGTTGGCCCAGACGATCCGACAGATCCTGCATGCCACAACGCCCGAAGTGACGGTCATCGATTGATCTGGCGAGGGAGGACCCGAGGGTTCGGACGACCGGCCCGGGGTTGACGGCAGGGACCCCAGTCCGATCGTCCGAAGGTGGTTCCGGTGCAGGTCCGTGAGCGCTGGAAGGGACAACCGCCAGCACAGCACCGTCACCGATGGTGTATTTGTGCGTGCCCACAAAGCCACCAACTCGTGTCCTCGGTACGGAATACCTACACCGAGTCGGAGATAGGAAAAATATTATTAGTATTTGAAAATCGATTGGAATTTCCTAATATATGACTGGGACAAGGAAATGGCTCAATGCAAAACACGATTCCGCCGTTCACGCTGCGACAGCTGCGCTATCTCGTAGCTCTCGAGGACACGCAGCATTTCAGGGAAGCGGCGGAAAGCTGTGGCATTTCACAGCCTTCGCTCTCCGTTCAGATCAAGACATTGGAGGAAGCCCTCGACCAGACCCTGGTTGAACGCGGGCGCGGTCCGGTGCGGCTGACCCTTGCCGGGCGCGAAGTGGCCCGGCGCGGACGTGACATGTTGGACGCCGCCCAGAGCATCCTCGATCTGACCGTATCTTTGGAGAACGAGCTGGCCGGAACCATCCGAAT
>JBCDID010000271.1:0-5371 GCA_038749355.1 Pseudomonadota bacterium
AGTGGTTCTCGACCTCTTCGTCCTCGACCACGGAAATGACGCGGCGCATGGTCGTCTCGCCGGTCTTGCGGTCGATGGCCGCACGGATGTCATATTCAGCGCCATAGCGCTGGCGCGCGGCCTTGCCCATGGAGTCTTCCATGGCGACCACGACCAGTTCCCGGTCGATCAGCTTCTCGCGCGCGACCGCATCGGCGATCTGCAGCAGCTCCAGCTTGTTGGCGGTGACCATCTCAGGCGTCCTCTTTCATGTCGGATCCATCCTCTGTTTCCGTATTTTCTTGTTCGTCATCGATCTCGACGACCTCGTCGAAATCAGCTTCGTTGAACTTCTTCTTTGACCGGCGCAGGCTCTCGGTGATCAGCTCGTCAGTCAGGACCAGCTTGGCATCGGCCAGCCAATCGAATTCCAGGCCAATCGTGCCTTCGTCGATCTCGATCAGCACTTCGTTCCCCTCGATGCCCGAGAGGATGCCCTTGAAGCGCTTGCGCCCGTCGATCAGGGATTCGGTTTCCAGCTTGGCCTCATACCCTTCCCACCGGTCAAAATCCGTTAACCGCGTCAGCGGGCGGTCGATGCCGGGGGAGGAGACCTCCAGCGTGTACTCACCGGAAATCGGATCATCGACGTCCAGGATGGCCGACAGGTTGCGGGACAGCTCCGCGCAGTCCTCGACTTCCATCGTGCCGTCAGGGCGCTCGGCCATGATCTGTAGCGTGACCTTCTTGCCGGACATCAGCCGCAGGCGGACCAGCTCGAACCCCATGCCCTCGATGGACGGCTGCACAAGGGCAGCCAGCCTCTGATCGATAGGGGCTTTGGCGATCATGTTGGTCATCTCGGACGCGTGCCTCCGGGGCCTGAACGAAAAAACGAGCCTCACGGCCCGCCTCGCTAACCCGGTGGGGGTCCCGCTGTGCCAGCGAGGCCGCCGCGATGTTGAGCGGTACATACGCCCCTGCCTGAGTCGTTTCAACCCCCGGTACGTTAACCCTACTTCGGAAGGCCAACTTAACCGCGATCACGGATGGTGCCGGACTGTTCGGGATCAGGAGCCTATATGTCGACCTCCGGCAACGATACCATCTACGGCGGGGCCGGATCTGACAATCCGGACGGGCAGGAGGGCGACGACACCATTTATGGTCTCGGCGGCGACGACAACATGCTGGGCGGCGAGGGTGACGACACTCTCTACGGCGGCGCCGACCAAGATCAGGTAGATGGTGGCGAGGACAACGACACCCTCTATGGCGGTTCCGGCAATGACAATCTCCAAGGTGGCGAAGGATCAGACCTTCTCTATGGCGGCACAGGCAACGACGTCCTCCAAGCCGGCGAGGACTCGGATACGGTTTTCGCAGGTGATGGTGAAGACGAGGTCCTCGGTGAGCACGGCAATGACTTCATCTATGGCGGCGATGGCCTAGACTCGCTGCATGGCGAAGATGGCGATGACTCGCTCTTTGGGGGGGAGGGCAACGATCGTATTTTTGGTGGGGCTGGCAATGACTTCCTTATGGGTGGGAGCGATTTAACCCAGCTTGAGGGCGGTTCTGGCATCGACGAATTTTACGTCTCTGACTCGGTCAACGACGGCTCTTTTGAAGTGACCAACATTACTGACTTCGATGTTTCGAACGAGTTGATCAGGATTGACGTAGCAGGTTTTGATAGTTTCGCGGATGTACAGGCTGTCATGGTCACCGTGGGTGGGAGCCACACACAGATCCCATTTGGCAACGGCATGCAGATTATTGTCGACAACGTCTTGCCGGGGCAGTTCACCGCTGCCAACTTTGTCTTTGGCGCGCCGGTTTGCTTCACACCACGCACGCTCATCGCGACACCCGACGGTCCGCGGCCCGTCGAGAATTTGGCTGCGGGCGATCTCGTATCCACCGCCGACGCTGGGCCCCAACCCATCCGCTGGGTCCACTGCAGCGCGCATCGCTGGCCGGGATCTTCGGAAAAGCACAAACCCATCCAGATCAAGGCAGGCGCGCTGGGCGCGGGGCTGCCGTTGCGGGACCTTGTCGTCTCTCCGCAACATCGGGTTCTTGTGTCCGGCTCGCTGGTCCAGGAGATGTTCGGGGTGAACGAAGTACTCGCGCCCGCAAAGGGTTTGTTATCGCACCCCGGAGTTCGGGCGATGCAGGGCAAACGGAGGGAAGACTACATCTCGCTCCTGTTGGATGGGCATCAGATAGTGCTGGCCGAAGGCTGCCCAACCGAGAGCTTTCTGCCCGGACCGACCGCGCTGTCGCTGTTACCCGCACCGGCCATCGCCGAGTTGGAGGCCCTGTTCCCCGGCCTATCAGAGGATCCTGAAGGTGTGTTCGGCCCCCCCGCCCGTCGACTGCTCACTCGGGCAGAGACTGAATCCTATGTCAAAGCGTTGAAGGTGTGCGAATGGGAGAAGTGGGATCAGGATCTGGCGGCGGAGCGCGCCACGACACCCGAACGTCTGATCGCCTAGGGTGCCTTTCCAGATCGCCCCCCCGCCGACTTAGTTGACGGCTTCCGCCTCCAGCCGTTTGCCAAACGTGTCCGCAATGCGTGCCGCAAGCGCCCGCGCCACACAGGGCGCATTCTCCGACACCCGCATGGCCAGCCGGCAAATCCCAAGCTTCGGCAGACCATCGCGCGCGCCGTGTTCCTGCAATCCTGGCTTGAGATAGCAGCGCGGCATGGGTGCGATGGCAAGATCTGCGCGCACCGCTGCCATTTGCCCCTCGTCGAAGTCTGCCACATAGGCTAGCCGCGTCGGGATCGCGGCTCCTGCCAGCGCGTTCACTGCTTCCTTGCGCCAGGGACAGCCCTCCTCGGACACCGCCAGAGGCACCGGGCGCTGGCGCATGGCCGCTCCGCCCTCCGACCCGATCCAGATCATCTGGTCCTCGCGCAGGACGACATCACCCTCGCGCAAGGGCGTGATCCCTCCTGGTGAGAAGATCATCACGTCCAGATTGCCCGCCTGCATCTCGGGCACCAGGCGCACCGTACTCGTCATTGAGACATCCACCGTCACCTTCGGATGCGAGCGCGCGAAGGACCCCAGCACCTCGGCCAGCCGGTCTCCCTTGAAGCTGTCCACATGGCCGAACGACACGCGGCCTTCCAGTTCGGGGCCCGAGAAAGCCTGCAAGGCCTCGCGGTTCAGCTCGATCATGCGGCGCGCGTATTCCAGCAGGCGTTCGCCCTCGGCATTGGGTGTCATGCCCTGCCGCGTGCGCTCGAACAGCGAACGGCCCAGCATCTCCTCCAGCTTCTTGATCTGCATGGATACCGCGGCGGGCGTGCGCGCGACCCGCTGGGCGGCGGAGGCAATGGAGCCGCCTTCCGCAATGGCCACGACAGATCGCAGGATGTCGATATCTAGCGAAGCGGAGGGCCGGGGTGCGTGGGCGTCGGGACGGAAGATCTGGTTCATGCGGTCATAGTAAGTAAATCTGAACGCAGTCGTCAATCCTTTTAGTTTTACTGAATCAATGCGAGCGCCCATCTTCCCTGTCAGCAACACACCAGACCCGAAAGGAGACAGACCATGCTGACCCTGATCGTGAACGCCGTGAAAGAGCAGATCCGCGAGCAGAAGGAGCGCGCGCAGTTGCGGGAGCTGCTGGATAAGGACGACCGGCTTTTGCGCGATGCCGGGTTGACTCGGGCGGACATCGAATCCGCTTTGAACAAGCCGCTTGGCCTGAGCGCCCGCAAGGAAGCCTACCGTCTTTCGGCGCTCTCCCTGCGCCTCGACCGGGCCTGATCACTCTCCCTGGCCCGGCAAGCGCCGCCCGATTCTCTCGCCGGGCGGCGTTTTTCTGTGCACTCACCCATGCGCCAGGATCTGCCAGACCATCACGAGGTTGGCGACCCATCCCGCTGTGAACACGATCGGCCTTAGTGGGAACTTCAGCAAACCGGAGACCATCCCCGCCGCGTGGATCAGGCGGATCACGAAGAATGCCGCCGCAGCGAAGACAGTCACCGTCGTCGAGACCCCGGCCAGATGCGCGATGACCACGAGGATCGCGAAGGGCACGGCCTGTTCGATCAGGTTCAGGTGCGCGCGATGGGCTCGGTGCACCCACGGCGGCAGATCCTTCAGGTCCGGCGGGCGGATGAAGTGCGGGCTTGGGTCCGTGGTGACCATGTTCACGCCCACGATGAAGGGGATCCACATGCTGGCAGCCAGTGCCGCCGTGAGGGTCAGATAGAACAGTTCGGGGGTCATCACGCAGCCTCCGGGTCGATCTTGATGGGTTCGCCGGTCTCCAGCCAGCTCTTAAGGCTGGCGACGTCCATGGCCCAGCCCTCGCGGACATCGTCAGCGAGTGCGTCGGGAATGTCGTAGTGCTCGCATACGAGCTTGCAGATCCCGTTGGCCTGCGGCTCGATCATCATGACGGCATGCGAAGCGGCCACACTCTCACCCGTCCAGAACGGCTCGAAGGAGAACTCCAGCCGGGTCTTCGGGTCCGACTTCAGCAAGATCATGCGGAGCATGAGACTGCCATCGGGCATGAGAAGCTCGTGCCCGCCGCTATCGTGCGGGCGCGCCGCGTCCGCAATGAAGTGATAGGCGGCGACCTGGTCCGGCTCGATCAGCGCATCCCAGAGCCTGTCCTGGGTGGTGCGAATGAAGGTCTGCATCATGAAGTCGGGCTTGACCGGCGGAGCTCCCCCCACCGGCCGCGTTTGCAGGCCGGTCATGCCGCGGCTCCCATATCGGCCTTGATCGGCTCCCCGGTCTCCAGCCAGCTCTTGAGGCTTGCGACCTGACGGGCCCAGCCCTCGCGCACACCGTCGAGCTCGGGGACGATGTCATAGTGCTCGCAGGTGAGCATGCAGATGTCGCCCTGAGGCTGGATGATGAAGACTGCGCGGGACAAGGGCACATCCTTGTCCGACCAATGCGGCTCGAAGGAGAACTCCAGCCGGGTCTTTGGATCCTCCTTGATCAGCGCCATGCGCAGCATCAGCGAGCCGTCCTTTCGGATCAGGTCGTGCCCGCCGCTGTCATGGGACTTCGCGCTGTCACAGGCGAAGTGATAGGCGGCGATCTGGTCGGGTGTCGTCAGCGCATCCCACAGCTTGTCCTGGGTGGTGCGGATGAAGGTTTGCATCATGAAGTCGGGCTTACCCATGGCTTGTTGTCCTTCGAGTTTGGTTTTCAAGTCAGTCATGGCGCGCGCCATGGGCCGGGCCAGCAGGGGCTCGATCCATCGATCGATGACTTCCTGCAGCGGTTGCGCATTCAGGTAGTGGTACTTGAAGCGCCCGACCTTTTTGGTGACCACCAGATTGGCGGCCTCCAACTGCCCCTGGTCCGGCAGTTGGGGCATCGGACCGTCTCCGGGCCAGAGCACG
>JBCDID010000272.1:0-5367 GCA_038749355.1 Pseudomonadota bacterium
AACGTGGCGATCCGTGAGCGCGACAGGACGGCACCCGCCGCCTCCGCCGCCCCCGCCAAAGCCTTGTCCAAGCGTTGCCCCGCAATGGCTTCCGGGATAACGAGGGTCAGCACTCCGTCCGCAGGATCACCCATTGGCCCAGACCCCTGAGATAGAAGAGGAACCGCCACAGGTCCGCCTGCTGCGCCGTCTGTCCATGTTGCTGATCGTGGTGCTCATCCTCGGGTTCCTAACCATCGTGGCGACGATTGTCATCCGGCTGGGCTTTGGTGGCGCGTCAGGGCAGGGGGTTGCGGTTGAGACGCTGGCCCTGCCCGCAGGAGAGATCGTGGCGACGGGGCAGGGGCCGGGAACCGTCCACTTCATCCTGCGCGATGGCGAGGGTGTGGAGCGCCTGCTGGTGTTTGACGCGGAAACCGGTGCCGAGGTCAGCGCCACGGTGCTTCAGCGCCCGTGAACCTCCCGGTATGAGGGCACGCCCGCGAGGCTCTCGGCCTCGTAGACACCCCGCATGATTGACCGTGCGACGGTGTCGGCGGCGAGCGTTCCCAGACGGGCGACAGTGGCAGGCGTCGGGTCAATGTAGCGGGCCATGGTCGAGAGCACGTAGACCGTGTCCCCATCCAAGGGCGAATGCACGGGCCGAACCGCCTGAGCCATGCCGTCCTGCGCCATGATCGCGATGCGGTGGAGATGGTCCCGGCTGAGCTTCGCATCCGTGGCTACCACCGTGAGCGTCGTGTTTGCCATGGCCGGGCCTTCCGGTGTGCCGTCCCAAAGGTCGGCCTGCGTCGCGGGTGGCGTTTGTATGCCGACCTCGTCACCTTGCGCGAGATGCCACGCGCGGAACGAGTTGGTGCCGGGGATCACGACCGAGCCGACGGGGTTGGCAACGGCAACAGAGCCGACGGTATAGGTGTCCGCCCGGAAGGAGGCCGTACCCAGCCCGCCCTTCAATGGGCCGGCAGTCGCACCTATCCCAGCGCCTGCATTGCCGAGTGCGAAGCTCTTGCCCGCCCCCTTATGGGCTTTGTGCCCCAGTTCCCACCAAGGCGGGTGTTCCCATTCCTTCGGCCCTCCGGTCAGAAGGTCGAAGATGATGGAGCCGGGCACGATGGGTACGCGCTGCCCCCCGATCTCGTAGCCACGCCCAGCAGTGCTGAGCCCGTGCATGACCCCGCCGGGCGCGTCCAGCCCGAAGGCCGAGCCGCCCGAGAGCGTGATCGCGTGGACCTCAGGCATCTCGGAGCCCGGCGCCAGCACAGTGCAAGCCCGGCTTCCGATCCCGCCGCCCCTGTGATCGACCACCGCCGGGCAGGCGCGATCCGGCAGGACAACGGTCACGCCCGTGGTTAGCCCGTGGTCTTCCGCATTGCCCACGGTGATGCCCTCGACATCGCAGATGCTGTTCAGGGGACCGGGCGCGATCATCATCACCTCCATGCTTGCGTCCCGCCGAGCCTGCGGGGAAGCTGGGCAAAAATTCAAGGGAGGAGACATGGTGGAGCCTGAGGGCGGACCCCTTGCGGGGATCCGGGTGGTGGAGTTCGAGGGGATCGGCCCCGCGCCCTATTGCGGGATGCTGCTGGCGGACATGGGTGCCGAGGTGGTGCGGATCGCGCGGCCTCATGCGGATCGTGGGCCGCTGATCCAGCATGCCGGGGACGAACCGATCAACCGGGGCCGGACCGTCGTGACGCTGGACCTGAAGGATGGGGGCGGGGTCGCCTCGGCGCTTCGGCTGCTGGATCAGGCGGATGCTCTGGTCGAGGGGTTGCGGCCCGGGGTGATGGAGCGGCTCGGGCTTGGGCCGGATGAGGTGCTGGGGCGGAATGCGCGGATTGTCTATGCCCGGATCACCGGCTGGGGGCAGGAGGGGCCTTGGGCGAAGACGGCAGGCCATGATCTGAACTACATCGCGCTGTCCGGCGCCCTGGCGGCGATGGGCAAGCCGGGGGAGCCGCCCCTGCCACCTCTGAACCTTGTTGGTGACTATGGCGGCGGCGGGCTCTGGGCCGCCTTCGGGATTGTCTCGGCATTGATGCACGCCCAGCGGACCGGGCAGGGGCAGGTCGTGGACGCGGCCATGCTGGACGGGGCCGCCAGCCAGATGACCATGATTTATGGATTGATGCATCAGGGTCGATGGGGGCTGGAGAGGGGGACGAACTTTCTGGACGGCTCGGCGCCCTTCTATCGGTGTTACACGTGCGCGGATGGCAGGTACTTGGCTGTCGGGTGCATTGAGCCGCAGTTCTTCCGGGCGTTCATGGAGGGGATCGGGCTGGATGCGGCTGAATGGGATCAGGCGGACCGCAGCCGATGGCCCGCCTTGGCCGAGGCGATTTCAAAGGTACTGGCAACGCGGTCCCGTGACGCGTGGGCGGAGCTTTTCGACGGAACTGACGCCTGTGTATCGCCTGTGCTCGACATGGCGGAAGCGCCCGGACATCCGCACAATCGTGCGAGAGGTAGTTTCACGGGCGAG
This sequence comes from Pseudomonadota bacterium, assembly GCA_038749355.1. Classification (GTDB taxonomy): domain Bacteria; phylum Pseudomonadota; class Alphaproteobacteria; order Rhodobacterales; family Rhodobacteraceae; genus Thermohalobaculum. The sequence continues at coordinate 2,489 of JBCDID010000272.1, forward strand.
GACACACACCCGGCACCGGGGCCGCGTATGTCCCGATGTTCAATGGGTGCCGGTACGCCGAGATCCTCTTCCCCTGAGGAGGTTTTGGCCCGTTGGGGAGGCCCGTGAGCAGAGCAAAACATGAGTGGCGGGCCCAAGGGGCCACCGCCCTCTTAAATGTTGGGTCGCAGATCGTGCCTAAGTTTCAGTTAATCCTGATACCCGCCAGTTGTCGCGTGACGATTGTGACCCGCGCCGCGTAGGGTGCATCCAAAGCGTGCTCGCACGCGTGATGCACCGGCGCCCGTAGGGCCGACCCTTATTGCGCGATGATCTGGATCGCAGCGGGCGTGATGATGACTGCAAAAAGAACCGGCAGGAAGAAGACGATCATAGGCACGGTCAGCTTGGGTGGCAGGGCTGCGGCCTTCTTTTCGGCGGCGGCCATGCGCATCTCGCGGCTTTCCTGCGCCAGAACCCGCAAGGAGACGCCGAGCGAGGTCCCGTACTTCTCCGACTGGATCAGACAGCCCGTTACTGCCTGGACCGCATCGAGATCAATACGTTTCGCCATGTTTTCGTAGGCTTGCCGGCGTTCCTGAAGGTAGGAGAGCTCGGCATTCGTGAGCCCCATCTCCTTGGCGAGCTCGATCGACGATGACGCCATCTCCTCTGCCACCTTCTTGAAGGCGTGTTCGATGGACATGCCGGTCTCGACACAGATCAGCAGCAGGTCGACCGCATCCGGCCAGACGCGTCCGATCTCGATCTTACGCTTGTCGATGCGGTTCTGCAGCAGCAGCGGTGGCAGGAAGTAGCCGAGCACCACCGATCCCACGACCGCACCCGCCTTCTGCCAGACTGGCATGTGCGGCGGCATGATGATGCCTGCAATCACCAGCCCAACGCCGAAGAAGATCATGGGGCAGACGATCCGGAAGGCCAGGTACTTGACCGCCGCGGCGCGGCCCCGGTAGCCGGCCTGCTGCAGCTTGTTGACCATCTCGCCGTCGTCCAGCCGTTCCGTGATCCGAAAGATCGTGATCAGCTTGGCGAGTGGCTCCGACGCTTTCGAACGTAGCCCAACCTGCTGTTGCGCCGCGGCCCGGGCAGCGGCCTGTGCCTCGCGGTTCTTGATGCGCTCGCGCGCACCGCCCGTGAGCGTCTCCTTCAGCCGCCGGGACATCTCGTTCGGCGCGAGCCAGGGCCAGGCGATTGCGAGGCCTGCGGCGAAGACCGACATGGCGACCATGATCGGCATGAACAGGGTTGGATCGAAACTCTCACCCATCACGACACCTCAGAAATCAAACCGGATCATGTTGCGCATCACCAGCACGCCCGTGATCATCCACAGACAGCACCCGCCCAGGACGAGGTTGCCCGTGAACTCGGTGAACAGGAGGCCGATGTAGTCGGGGCTGGTCAGGCTGAGAATGCCTGCAACCACGACCGGCATGGACGCGATGATGGCACCCGAGGCCGTCGCCTCGGACGAGAAGGCCTTGATCTTTTCCTTCATCATCTTGCGTTCGCGCAGGACGCGGGAGAGGTTGCCGAGCGCCTCCGACAGGTTGCCTCCAAGCTGGCCCTGGATGGCGACCACAACGGCGAAGAAGTTGGCCTCCATGATCGGCACTCGGTGCGTGAACCGGGTCAGCGCCTGCGCCAGTGGCAGCCCGACGGAGATGTCATCCACGATGTGCTGGAATTCGGTGCGCACCGGCTCTTGACCCTCGGCCGCAATCGCCTTCAGACAATCACCTAGCGGCAGGCCGGTCTTCACCCCGCGCGTAACCACGTCGATGGCGTTGGGGAACTCCTCGACGAACAGCTTCATGCGTTTCTGAAACTGGGCCTGCACGAAGAAGTTCATGGCGACGGCGCCGAAGATAAGCGAGACCGGGACCGCGAAGTAGATCTTCATGCCGATCACCACGGTGCAGACTGCGAAGAGTGCGAGGCAGACACCCGCCACCCGCGCGTAGAACCCCGCGGGCGTCCATGCCAGATCCGCCTGGTTCAGCCGCATCTTCAGCGTGAGCTTGGCGCGCTGCTTGGCGCGCTCGCGGTTCGCCATCTCGTTCAGCGCTTTTTCAATCGACTGCTTGCGCCGCTGCTCGCTGACCGCGTTTCCGCCTGTGGCCTTGACCTCGGTGCCGATGGCGAGCGCTAGCCTCCGCCGGTGCGCGGCCATGCCACTGAGGTTTTCGCGGAACATGGCCCACGAGAGCCCGCCAACGGCCGCGAAGGCCAGCAGGAACACCATGCCCGCCAGTGCTGCGGGCGGCAATGCGCTCAAACTCTGTTCCATGATCAGCCCCCCGGTGCCGCCGCCGCTTCCAACGCCTGCGCCAGCGCCCCATCCTCACGATAATACCGCGCACGATCCCACATCTTGGGCCGGGTCACGCCGGTCGACTTGTGCCGCCCGATGATGTTGCCATCCATGTCCTCGCCCTCGATGTCGTAGACAAAGAGGTCCTGCAGGATGGGCACGTCGCCCTCCAGCCCCATGACCTCGGTGATATGCGTGATGCGCCGCGAGCCATCGCGCAGGCGCGCGGCCTGCACGATCATGTCGATGGAGGAGACGATCATCTGCCGGATCGTGGTGGCGGGCAGGGAGAATCCGCCCATGGTGATCATCGCCTCCATACGTGCGATGGCCTCGCGCGGTGAGTTGGCGTGCAGCGTCCCCATCGACCCGTCATGGCCGGTGTTCATGGCCTGCAGAAGGTCGAAGGCCTCGGGTCCACGAACCTCACCCACGATGATCCGCTCCGGGCGCATACGCAGACAGTTCTTCACGAGCTGGCGCATCGAAATTTCGCCATTGCCTTCGATGTTTGGCGGGCGTGTCTCAAGTCGCACGACATGGGGCTGCTGGAGCTGCAGCT
>JBCDID010000273.1:0-5299 GCA_038749355.1 Pseudomonadota bacterium
CGCCTATGCTGGCGAATATGCAAATGTGCACAGGGGCTTACATTACCTCTCTAACCTCGCAACGGAGAATTACGAGGCGGTGCGGGGCAAGATCGCGGGCTTCCTTGGCGCGGGCTCGGAGGACGAGATCATCTTCGTCTCCAACGGCACCGAGGCCATGAACCTCATCGCCTATGGTTGGGCCATGCCGCGGATCGAGCCGGGCGACGAGATCGTGCTCTCGGTCATGGAACACCACGCCAATATTGTGCCCTGGCATTTCCTGCGGGAGCGGTACGGTGCCGTGCTGCGCTGGGTCGACGTCGACGTGAACGGGGATCTCGATCCGCAGGCGGTCATCGATGCCATGGGACCGCGCACGAAGATTGTGGCAGTCACGCATATGTCGAATGTGCTGGGCACCGTGGTCGATGTGGCCACTATCTGCGCGGAGGCGCGGGTGCGCGGGATCGTATCGGTCATCGACGGATGCCAAGCGTCCGTACATATGCCGGTGAACATGGCCGAGATCGGCTGCGACTTCTACGTGATCACGGGGCATAAGCTCTACGGCCCGTCCGGCTCCGGGGCGCTCTACGCGCGGGCGGAGCGGCAGGCGGAGATGCAGCCCTTCAAGGGCGGCGGCGACATGATCCGCACCGTTGCCAAAGAAGAGATTACCTACAATGACGGCCCGATGAAGTTCGAGGCCGGGACGCCCAACATCGTGCAGATGATCGGTCTGGGCGCGGCGATCGACTACCTCACCAATCTCGGTATGGAGAATGTCGCGGCACACGAGAAGATGCTGCGCGACTATGCCCGCGATCGGCTGGACGGGCTGAATTGGCTGACGGTCTACGGCAAGTCGGCGGGGAAGGGCGCGATCTTCTCCTTCAACCTCGAGGGGGGTGCGCACCCGCATGACATCTCGACCATTGTTGACCGTAAGGGCGTGGCCGTGCGGGCAGGGCACCACTGTGCGCAGCCGCTGATGACGCATCTGGGTGTGTCGGCGACGTGTCGGGCGTCCTTCGGGCTCTACAACACGCGCGAGGAAGTGGACACGCTGGTCGAGTCGCTGGAGTTGTGCCGGGAGCTGTTTGGCTGAACACTGGGGTGGCAGGTCAGCTTCCCGTGAAATATCGATCGGGAAACGAACGCGCCCCCGTGTTGCTCATCGCGCTTTAACCCAAGCGCGGCCGCCCCGTGGCCGACACCCGTGCGACACCCTCGATGAACATCGGCTTGCCCTCGACGGTCGCTGTGCGCACGTCCCACTCCTCGGCCAGTTCCACTTCGCCCGCGCCTGCCTGTCGTGCAGCCGTGGTCGCCGCCTCCCGAAGGGTTGCGAAGACGTGCGCTTTGGCGGCTTCCTCCGAGCCGAGGTCCTCCGCGCCGCCAGATAGATGCACGCGAAATCGCCCTTCCTCGGGTTGGGTCAGCGTCGCCTCGCGTGTGATGCGCACATTGCCGACGACAGCACCTACCGCGTTCGCCACGTCCGCGCCGTGGGGCACGACGCTCTCTGTGCCCAAACGCTCCGCGATATGCGGGTAGTAGAGCCCCGCCGAGGCGCCCAGGCCAACCAGAGGCAGGGCGAGACCGACATCGACCCGCGCGGCCCCCCGATGCCCGGCTAGGGCTGCCTGTGCGAGGGGATTGCTGCTGTCCGCCCCCCTGCCGAGCCCGTCATGGTCGAGGGTCGCATCCAGAAGCACAGCGGCCGAGCGCGCGATGAGCGTCTCAATCACTAGCCGGCTGATCCCTTCTGCATCGGCCGTGACCGCGACGCCGCCCGCGGTTCGCCGCCGGGCAAGTAGTGTGCCCGCCTTCCGCGCGGCCTCGGCATCCCATCCCTCATGTAGACCAAGCACGTGGCTCGCATCCGACGGTGTGAAACCAGCAATCCGTGCGAGCCCACGCCCCACCAGTTTCTTCAACGCGGCCAGGTGCGTGCGGCTCTTCAGCACCGATTGCGCAGGTTGAGGCTCTTCGGTCAGCGCAGCCAAAAGCGCCTGCTCATTCGGTTTCAGCCCGCCGTCATTGCGCACGCCGACGGCGCGCAAAACGAACCGCGCGTCATGGGGACTCGGCAGCGGCGTGCGCGCCTGCTGGTCGAGACTGGCATGCACGATGTCCGGGTGCTCCATGGCCAGAAGGCTGACCGGGATGACCCGACGAGGGCCGAGATGCAGGCGGGGCGAGAGGCTCGCATCGTCCACCGCGACCTCGGAATCTCCGCCAAGCCCGTGCGTCTTCATGGCCACCGCTTCGATCATGGTGTTGTGCCCGCCCACGGTCGCGCCCTCCGCCGAAAGTGCAGGCCGCCCGTCGCGCAGGATCGCGATATCTGTCGTTGTCCCTCCAATGTCCGAGACCACGGCATCAGTTAGCCCCGTCAGGTGGCTCGCCCCAATCAGACTGGCGGCTGGACCGGACAGGATGGTCTCGATGGGTCGGGACCGGGCAAAGTCCGCGGAGACGAGCGAGCCATCGCCTCGGACCAGCATCAGTGGTGCCGTGATACCTCGGTCCTTCAGGATTGCCTCTGTCGCCACGATCAGGCCCGAGATCATGCCGATCAGCCGCGCGTTCAGCACGGCGGTCAGCGCGCGTTTTGGTCCGTTCAGAGCAGAGGCCAACTCGTGCCCGCAGGTGACAGGCAGCCCGGTGATTTCCCGAGCCACTTCACGCGCCGCAATCTCGTCCTCAGGATCACGGGTGCCGAAATAGGCGACGATGGCAATGCCGTCGACTGCGTGACCATGCGAGGAGAGCGCGTCGCGCAGAGCTTCCCGATCCAGCGGGGCCTGCCGCGCGCCAGAGGGCGTGTGCCCGCCCGCGACGAAGGTCACCGGGTCGGAGCCGAGCGCTTCCCCGAGCCCGGCCCGATCAAGGGCTGCTTCCTCGAACCCGATCAGCACGAGCAGGATGCGCCCGCCCTGACCTTCGACAAGCGCATTGGTCGCAAGGGTGGTCGAGATGGACACGAGCCCGATTGCGTCGGCCGCCTGGCCGTCAGCCAGCACTGCGTCCACCGCACCGCCGATCCCGATTGAGAGATCATGTCGCGTGGTCAATGCCTTGGCCTTCGCCGAAATCCCGGGCGCGGGCGCGTCGTCGTCAATGAGCACCGCGTCCGTATACGTGCCGCCCGTATCGATCCCCAGGAGGATGGCCATGTCCTGCTCCGCTTCGTGATTCTGCTCGCGGGTATCTGATTAAACGGAATCCGAGGCGCTGGCGCGCCCCGGATACGATATGTCTCGCGCTGTCGCTATCGATTTCGCGCTCGGGTAGGCGCTTGTGGTTACTGTCGGGGTAGGGCGGGGGCCGTCTCGGCGAGCCGGACGAGGTTCACGAACTCTGCGCGGTAACCGAACGGGTCGTCGCCCTTGGCGCCGTTTGCGAGTGCAATGACGTCCTCGTAGGTGAAACCGCCCGTATTGCGACCACCCCTAAGGATTTGCCCGAAGGCGGCCACCGCTGCCGCGAACCGGGCCTCCGTGTCCGGTTCCGTCCGGTCAGCCGGGGTAACTGGCCGGGTGATCAACTGACTCGTGTCCTCGTCCGGTTGCTTGTAGCGGATCTTCAGGAACGCGAGCTCGTCCGTCTTGGCCGGTGCGGTTTGCTCGGTGCCATAGCGCAGCGGATCCACCGCGGTCGCTCCGCCGACCCGCGTGATCTCGTAAAGCGCCGTCACCCGGTGGCCCGCGCCGATCTCGCCCGCGTCGACCTTGTCATTGTTGAAGTCTTCACGGCGCAGTGCCCGGGTCTCGTACCCGATCAGCCGGTACTCGGCGACTGTGGCTGGGTTGAACTCAACCTGGATCTTCACGTCCTTGGCGATGGGGAAGAGCGTGCTGGCGGCTTCCTCCACCAGGATTTTCCGCGCCTCACCCAGCGTGTCGATATAAGCCGCGTTGCCGTTGCCGTTCTGTGCAAGCACCTGCATGAGCTGGTCATTGTAATTTCCGCGCCCGAACCCGAGCACCGAGAGATAGACCCCTGTATCGCGCTTGCGTTCCACGAAGTCCTGCAGTTCCTCCGGGTTCGTGATGCCCACGTTGAAGTCGCCGTCCGTGGCCAGCAGCACGCGGTTGATGCCGTCCTTTTCGAAGTTCTGTTCGGCCAGCCGGTAGGCCTGCCGGATGCCTTCGCCGCCTGCCGTGGACCCGCCTGCGCGCAGGCGCTCCAATGCGGCCAGGATCTTGGATTTCTCCGAGGCCTTGGTCGGCTCCAGCACCGTTCCTGCCGATCCCGAATACGTGACGATCGCGACCGTGTCGTCTGGATCGAGGCTCTCCACGAGCAGGCGGAAGGAGTTCACCAGGAGCGGCAGTTTGTTCGGTGCGTTCATCGAACCCGAGGTGTCCAGCAGGAAGACGAGGTTGGAGCGGGGTTTCTCCGCGGGTGCAAGCTCGTAGCCCTTGATTCCGATGCGGATCAGCTCCGTCCCGTCGTTCCAGGGTGTCGGCATCACGGTCACATGCGTGCGGAACGGGGTGTCGCGCCCGTCCGGCCCGGTGTAGTCGTAGTCGAAGTAGTTGATCAGCTCCTCGACGCGGATTGCATCCTTCGGCGGCAGGACACCGTTCATCAGCGCTGAGCGCATGAAGCTGTAGGACGCTGTGTCCACGTCCACCGAGAAGGTCGAGACGGGATCTTCCGCCGTGACTTTGACCGGGTTGGCCTCGAAATCCTCGAACTGGTCGCGGCCGATCTCTTGCGGTTGCGGGGTGACCACGTCCACGACATTGGGTGCTGCTTCGCGGCTTGACTTGAGTGGTGCGACTGCCGGGATGCCGCCCGAGCCCTGATTGCAGCCGGCACCGACGCAGCCCGCGCCTGCGGCTTTGCTGAAAGCGCGTGAGCGGTTCTCTCGTGTTGCTAGAGGTGCGCCCTGTTCGGCGGCAATCGTGCTGGGCGGCGCTGCGTCCAAGGTCAGGCTCTCCTCCCGGTCGATGCGGAGAAGGCCGTCAACTTCGGCTTCCCGCAGCCGAGCTTGCCCGAGACTATCGTCCGCTAAGGAAACAGGTGCAGGGGCCTCCGGCAGGGGCGCCAGCAGGTGCTTCGTATCCATGGCCTGGAAGGCCAGCACTGCCAGCGTCAGCACGGCCAGCGAGGAACCGCCCAGCATCAGGGTGCGGGTATTGGTTTCGATCAGGGTCATCACACGTCTCCACAAGCTCTTCAGGCCCGATTGCCTGTGGCTTGGACGCGCGGCGGTTTCGATTCCTTGGCCTGCCTGCGAAGATTCTGTCGCACTGGCGTCGAAAGCCGCAATTGCCGCGTCAAGATCTTGCGCCTGACGTAC
>JBCDID010000274.1:0-5262 GCA_038749355.1 Pseudomonadota bacterium
CTGACGCCGCTCGCGCAGACAGACTTCTCGTCCTATATCGCGCCGGTTCTGAACTCGGATGCCGACGTGCTGATCCTGAACCACTACGGCCGCGACATGGTCAACTCGCTGACCCAGGCCGTTCAGTTCGGTCTGCGTGACAAGCAGGTGAACGGCAAGGACTTCGCGATCGTCGTTCCGCTCTACTCGCGTCTTATGGCGCAGGGTGCAGGCGAGAACGTCAAGGGCATCCTTGGCTCCACCAACTGGCACTGGTCGCTGCAGGACGAAGGCTCCAAGGCATTCGTCAAATCGTTCGGTCAGAAGTACGGCTTCCCGCCGTCGCAGGCTGCACACACCACCTACTGCCAGGCACTGATCTACGCCGATGCGTGCGAGCGCGCCGGTTCGTTCCGTCCGTCTGCTGTGGGTGCGGCGCTCGAAGACTTCGAGTTCGACGGTCTCGGGAACGGCCCGACGCTCTATCGCGGCTCGGACCACCAGTGCTTCAAGGACGTGCTGGTCGTTAAGGGCAAAGAGAACCCGTCCTCCAAGTTCGACGTTCTCGAAGTCGTGGAAGTCACGCCGCGCGCCCAGGTCGAGTACGACGCCAAGATCTTTGGCGGCGAGCTCGGCCCGTACAACGACGGCGCCTGATATCAGCCTAGGCTGAACCCCGGCCGGCCTGGTCTTCCCCAGAGACCTGGCCGGTCGGACCATTCCATCGGAGGGGGCATACCCATGGACGCAATACTTGTTCAGATTCTGAACGGGCTCGACAAAGGCGGCGCCTATGCGCTCATCGCGCTCGGTCTGACGATCATTTTCGGCACCTTGGGTGTCGTGAACTTCGCCCACGGGGCGATGTTCATGCTGGGCGCCTTCGTCGCGGTGACCGTGAAACACCTGCTCGGGCTCGAGCATGTGACCGAAGACCCGACGCAGCTGACCGCCTGGGGCACCCCGGTGGAGATACGCGTCCCATACATACAGGAATGGTTCGGAGATTTCGGGCTCTTCCTTCTGGACTACTCCGTCCCCGTATCCATTCTGGTCGCCATTCCCTTCATGCTGCTGGTCGGAATCGCAATGGAGCGCGGCCTGATCCGCTTCTTCTACAAGCGCCCGCATGCCGAGCAGATCCTGGTGACTTTTGGCCTTGCCATCGTCATCGGTGAGATCATCAAGAAGATGTACGGCGCGAACCCGATCCCGACGCCTGCGCCCGACTCTGCAACCGGCATGATCGATTTCGGCGTCGCCATGGGTATCGAGGCCGGTAATGTGGTCTACCCGGCCTGGCGGCTTGTCTACTTCGTCTTTTCGTTGATAGTGATCGCGGCCGTGTTCGCCTTCCTGCAGTTCACCACCTTCGGGATGGTTGTGCGCGCGGGAATGGCGGACCGCGAGACCGTGGGCCTTTTGGGCATCGACATCGACCGAAAGTTCACCGTCGTCTTCGGCGTCGCCGCGGTCGTTGCGGGCCTGGCAGGTGTGATGTACGCGCCGATCCTATCCCCAGACTACCATATGGGCATGGACTTCCTCGTGCTCTCGTTCGTGGTGGTGGTCGTGGGTGGCATGGGGTCGCTCGGCGGCGCTGTCGCCGCGGGCTTCCTGCTCGGCATCCTGCAGAGCTTCGCCGCCATGCCGTTCTGGAAAGATGAGCTGGGTCTCATCGGACTGGATCAGATCATCGTCTACATGATCGCCGTCATCGTATTGCTGGTACGTCCCCGTGGCCTGATGGGCCGCAAGGGCGTGATGGAGACCTGAGCCATGAAAAGCACTGCAACTCAAGACTACTTGCTGCTGGTCATCTTTGCGGCCTGCGTGCTGGCCGGTCCGATCATCCTGGCGCCGCTGGGCGCCGGATACCCGGACCTTCTGCAGAAGTTCGCGATCTTTGGGATCTTCGCCATCGGCTTCAACATCCTCTTTGGCCTGACAGGCTATCTCAGCTTCGGCCACGCGGCCTTCCTGGGCGTCGGGTCTTACACCGCCGTCTGGATGTTCAAGCTCTTCTCCATGAACCCGCTGCCAGCGCTGATCATGGCCGTGATCTTCTCGGGGGTCTTTGCGCTGATCATCGGGTTTGTCAGCCTGCGACGGTCGGGGATCTACTTCTCGATCCTGACACTGGCCTTCGCGGAGATGTCTTACCGGCTGGCCTATTCGGTGCTGACGCCGATCACCAATGGTGAGACCGGGCTGCAGTTGAACCAGACCGACCCGCGCTGGATCGACACCGGTGTCTTCGGCCGTGACTATGGCGCGGTGCTGCCGACCTCGGACCTGTTCGGGTTGTCGATGACCGGCTACTCGGGCTTCTACTTCTGCGGCATCGTGCTGATCATCTGTTTCTATATCTCGATCCGTATCTTCCGCTCGCCCTTCGGGATGATGCTGAAGGCGGTGAAGACCAACCAGAACCGGATGAACTACACGGGCCTGAACACGCGTCCCTATACGCTGACCGCATTCGTGATCTCGGGCATGTATGCGGGGCTCGCCGGTGGGCTGATGGCCGTGACCGACCCGCTGGCAGGAGCCGAGCGCATGTTCTGGACTGCGTCCGGTGAGGTGGTGCTGATGACCATTCTCGGCGGCACGGGCACCCTTCTGGGTCCGGTCATTGGGGCAGGCGTCATCAAGTACTTCGAGAACATCTTCTCGGCGTTCAACGAGGGCATCCTGATGAACGTCTTCTCCTTCCTGCCGGAAGGTCTGCAGGGCGCCATGGTCAAGTTCTCCTCGCTCTTCGTGGGTGAAGGCTGGCACCTGACCCTGGGTATCGTGTTCATGCTGATCGTGATCTTCCTGCCCGGCGGGCTGATGGAAGGCTTCCAGCGCATCATCCGCCTGTTCCGCGGCAAAAAGGACGAGGGCACCAAGGGCGCTTCCTCCGTCCCTGCTGAGTAAGGAGAGAACCCATGTCGACAATTCTCAAGGTTCAGAACGTCAACAAGCGGTTCGGGGGTCTGAAGGCGCTAGACGAGGTCAATCTCGAGGTCGAGGAAGGCACCGTCCACGCCATCATCGGGCCGAACGGGGCTGGTAAGTCCACGCTGCTCAACTGCTTCGTGGGCCGCCTGATCCCGGACACGGGCTCCGTGATGTTCAACGGCACCTCGCTCCTGGGCATCAAACCGCACCAGATCAACCAGGCTGGTGTCAGCCGCGTGTTCCAGACGCCCGAGATCTTCACTGAGCTCACGCTCATCGAAAACGTGATGATTCCAGCCTTCGCCAAGCGCGACGGGGCGTTCACGTTCAACGCCTGGAACCCGCTGGCAGGCCAGAGGTCGGTCTACGAGAAGGCCATGGCCATGCTCGAAGATGTGGGTCTGGGCGCCAAGGCGAACGAGATCGCCAGCCAGCTTTCGCGCGGGGACAAGCGCCGGCTGGAGCTTGCCATGGGCCTCGTGCAGGATCCCAAACTGCTGCTGCTGGACGAACCCACTGCCGGCATGGCGCGCGCAGACACCAACAACACCATCGACCTCCTCAAGGAGATCTCGCAGCGCGGGATCACCATGGTGGTCATCGAACACGACATGCACGTGGTTTTCTCGCTCGCAGAGAAGATCTCCGTGCTGGCGCAGGGCCACGTGATCGCAGAGGATCTGCCCGAGAAGATCAAGGGCAATCCGAAGGTGCAGGAAGCCTATCTGGGCGGGGCGCACCTATGAACGTCGTGAACCTGAAGGAGACAAATATGTCCAGCACGGAAGACACCTCACTTCTGGGAGGCGACCAGTTCCAGGGCCAGGCACCGGGTGTTCCACCGAAGGCCGCGCGCGGTACCGCGCCTGCCTACTTCTCGTGCCACGACATCCACGCCTACTATGGCGAGAGCTACATCGTGCAGGGGATCTCGTTCGATATCCGTGAGGGCGAGATCATCGCGCTTCTGGGCCGGAACGGGGCGGGCAAGACCTCGACGCTCCGCACCATCGCGCGGGTGGACGACCCTGAACTGCGCCACGGTGAGATCTGGCTGGACCACAAGCCGCTCCACACCATGAAGTCGCACGAAGCCTCCAAGGCCGGGATCGGGCTCGTGCCCGAGGATCGTCGGATCATCCAGGGGCTGACCGTCGAGGAAAACCTCAAGCTCGCGCAGATTGAACCGCCCTTGGGCTGGTCCATCGAGCGCATCTACGAGCTGTTTCCCCGTCTTGGCGAGCGCCGCAAGCAGGAGGGCACGACCCTCTCGGGCGGTGAGCAGCAGATGCTCGCCATCGGCCGGACGCTGGCCCGCGATGTGAAACTGCTTTTGCTGGACGAACCCTACGAAGGTCTCGCGCCCGTCATCGTGCAGGAGATCGAGAAGACGCTGGAGCAGATCAAGAACCTCGGCATCACCACGGTTCTGGTCGAGCAGAACGCCATCGCGGCCCTGCACCTCGCGGACCGGGCGATCATCCTCGACACCGGCGAGAAGGTCTTTGACGGCACCGCGCAAGAGGTGCTCGACAACGCCGAGTTGCGTCAGGAATACTTGGCCATCTAAGGCCAATGACGACCCGCGCGGCGCACCACGCGTGCCCGCGCCAAAACACACAACGCTGGAGGAGACAGAAATGTCGGATCTCGTTCCCGTACCGGCCGAGACGGCCGCGCGTGCCCTTATCGATGAGGCGAAGTATCAGGAGATGTATGCGGCCTCGGTCAACGACCCCGAGGCGTTCTGGGGCGAGCAGGGCAAGCGGCTCGACTGGATCACGCCCTATTCCACGGTCAAGAACACGACCTACGAATACCCTGGCGTCTCGATCAAGTGGTACGAGGATGGCGCGCTGAACGTCTGCGCCAACTGCGTTGACCGCCACCTACCTGCCCGCGCCGACCAGACGGCGATCATCTGGGAAAGCGACGACCCGAACGTCGACAAGCACATCACTTACGCGGAACTGCATGAGCATGTCGCCAAGCTTGGCAACGTTCTGAAGGGGCTCGGTGTTGCGAAGGGCGACCGGGTCATCCTCTACATGCCGATGATCCCGGAGGCCGCCTACGCGATGCTGGCCTGTGCCCGGATCGGTGCCGTCCATTCCATCGTCTTCGGCGGCTTCTCGCCGGATGCCCTGGCCTCCCGCGTGGACGATTGCGGCGCGGTTGCGATCATCACTGCGGATGAAGGCCCCCGCGGCGGGCGCAATACGCCGCTGAAGGCCAATGTCGACAAGGCGCTGGACATCCTTGGCAAGGACGTCACCACCCTGGTTGTCGAGCGGACTGGTGCCGTCCTTGCCAAGGATGCGCGCCGGGCCAAACCAC
>JBCDID010000275.1:0-5262 GCA_038749355.1 Pseudomonadota bacterium
GGCGAGGTCAACCCGCTCCTTGTAGAATGGAAGGTTGTCGTCCTTGGGGTGCAGATCGGTGACGGACATCTGATGGCTCCATGCAATCGCGTTCTCGGCAGGCTCCCCCGCCGTGCTTTCCACGTCTTGTGTGCGGGCGACCTATTCCTGTCGGTTTGATAGCACGTAGAGGACGATCAGCGCGAGGTCCAACGCAGCGACCAGAAACGCGACCCTGAGCCCGCGGAACTTCTTGTGCAGAACGCGGGCCATGTTGCTGTTGGTCTGGGCAAGCGACATGATCAGTTGGCTCGCCTCCGCCTTGCGCATGAACTTGGCGTGGTCCAGCGGTGCGTATCCCCGGGCAACGAGGGAGGGCCATGAGAAGCGTTCCACGCGTTTGATCTTCTCGTTCAGCTCCTTGTCCGGATAGCGCGGGATGATCGAGGTGATCGCCATCGCGATGGCCGCCATCATCAGCACGAAGATGCTGATCGCGAAATAGTCGTCGGGCGTGGTCTCGCCGACCTTGACCGGACCGTTCAGCGCAACCAGCCCCATCAGCGTCATCAGTGCGGCAGCCTTCGCGTCCGCAAACTGGATCTGCGTGACCAGAGAGGCGTGTTGTGCGGTCAGGAAATGCAGGCGCAGGCGGCTCGCATGGTTGACGTCGAGCCCCTCCGCCCCCTCTATGTGGCCTTCGAGGTCAATGGCCTCGATGTCGAATGCGTTCGGATCGCTGCCCTTCGGCCCTCCGTCATCCGGCATAGGTCTACCCTGTTTTGCTCCCACGCTATTGTCGGAGCAAAATGTGGCGGGTGCAAGGAGAGTGTATGGGCGGGTTCAGAATAGATGCACTGCAATACTGCCGTTGGTCGTGGGAGATCTTCGAGGAGATGCGCGCAGGCGGGCTGGATGCGGTCCATGCCACTGTCGCCTATCACGAGGACTTTGCAGAGGTCGTGCATCGGCTGAAGGACTGGGACCGGCTGTTTCGTGAGAATGCCGATCTGATCCTGCCTGGACGCACAGGCGCCGATATCCGCAAAGCCCGCGCGATGGGAAAGACAGCTGTCTTCTTCGGCTTCCAGAACCCGGCACCCATCGGCTCGGATCTGGGCACGCTCGCGATCTGTCACCGGCTGGGTATCCGGTTCATGCAACTCACCTACAATCTGCAATCACTTTGCGGGGCAGGGTGGCAAGAGCCTGAGGACACGGGCCTGACCCGGTTTGGCCGCGAGGTGGTGGCCGAGATGAACCGGCTCGGCATGGTGGTGGATCTTTCTCATGCGGGTGCCCGGACGACGCTGGACGCGATCGAGGCCTCGACGCGCCCTGTCGCTGTGACTCATGCCAACCCGCGCTGGCACCGGGAGACAAACCGGAATGTGCCGGACGAGGTGATCCGCGCGTTGGGCGAGACGGGCGGCATGCTCGGCTTCTCACTCTACCCGCACCATCTTTCGAACGGCGGGGATACCCCGCTTGCGGAGTTTTGTCAGATGGTGGCTCGGACGGCGGACATGATCGGGGCAGAGCATTTGGGGATCGGTTCGGACCTCTGCCAGGGGCAGCCGGACAGCGTTGTGCGATGGATGCGCGACGGACGCTGGACCCACGCACGTTCTGAAGCTGTGTTTCCCCCGCAGCCCGAGTGGTTCCGGAACAATCGTGATTGGGATGCAATTGCGGATGGTCTTGCCGCCGCAGGCTTCGATACGTCCGAAGTTCGCGGAATTATGGGCGATAACTGGCTTACTTTCTTGGAAACGGCCCTTTGTCCGCAGTGATCTCGGTGTTAGTGTCTTCGGACGCTGACTACAGCCCGACCACGCAGAACTCCCGGTTGGGAAAATCGACACGGAACTTGAGACCTGTCGGACGAGGGTGGGTCTGAACGTCTGGGGGGTGGATGGACGGAGTACGGCACAGTGTGGCGCCGAGGTCACCTGACACTGTGATGCGCCTGTCCCGTATGGGATCGATGCATCCGACAAGGCTCAGCTTCATGCGCGTTCTGCTGCGTAGGGCCGAGAACGATGGCTGGCGCTATGACCGGCCGGTCTGGAACATTGATGCCGACGGTGTGGGCCATGCGGTCTACCGCGTCCGCACACCGGATAGATCGTACTCCCTGGTTGCGTTTGCGCATGATTTGCCGGACGAGCTCAGGTCGGATCGGGTGATAGCTGAAGCCTGGGACTCGACTTTCGCGCTTTTCGACGGGGAGCCGACGGAGGCCGATATTGCTCGGCTCAGAGATAACGTGCCGCGGCAAGAGGCTGGGCGGGTCTCGGGTTCCGAGTTGACGCTTAGCCGGGCGAACAGGTCAGTTCGCCTTTTCGGGCATGTGGTGGACAGCCTTGCCGCAGGGCACCAGCCCGATCCGGCGCAGATCGAACGAGTCGGTTATCTCATGCGGACGACGGCGGTCTACGGATCTGCCAAGTTCGGGCTCTCGGACCGGGAGGCCGTGGCGGATCGTGCTGAGCTTTCACCGCCGTTCCAGGCGGAGATGCTGACCGTTTGGCTGATCCGGGCCTTTACCGTCGACGTTGTCGAGCATCTTGCTCGTGCGCGGAGCGACAAGGCGGTGGATTTGGATCCGGCAATGCGACGACGCCTCGGGGTCGGGAATTCAACAGGCCTCGGCATGGCGCCGTTCCTGATCAACCACCCGGTGCTGATCCACCACTGGTTCCAGGCCCGCGAGGAGGCGCTGGCGCGTGTGCGGTCGGCTCCTCTGGATGCGGACAAGTGGACCCGGTTCCTCACTGCTTTTCGCCGCGCCCGCGAAACGGTGGCGTCCTGGCTGACGGAACATCCTTATCAGGTTCAGAAGCTCGCGGCGCTGGATGAGGATCTGACACGTCTGGGCGACAGACTGGCGCGCACAGAGGTCTCCGCGCGCGATTGGGATACGCTTTGGACGTGGGGAGAAGAAGAGTTGAGCATGGAGGGACAGGAGCTTCTGCTTTCGCTAGTTCTTGAACCCTATGGCGAACTCGTGGACGATCTTGTGCACGACCTGGCTGCGGATGAGGCCGCCGCCTTTGCCCTGGATGGCCGCCAGACAGTAGGCGCGCTGTTGGACAGTATCCGCCGAAACTACGGCTGGGCGCTGCGGATTGACTGGGCGTTGCCCGATAATCAGGCCCGTATCTGGTATACATCAGAGGAGAAGCTGGAACCCCGTCTCGGTGAGCGTTTCGAGGAGCCGTTGGAGCCCTATGAGCAGACCCTCGGGCCAGCGCGCGATATTGCAGCTCTTACAGACGTGCTTGCCGCCTGGCCCCTGGACACCAAGGTTGCTGAGGTGCTGTTGGCAGCCCCGGAGCATCGTCACACCGTTCGCCGGGTCCAGATGGTTGCGCGGCATCCCTTTGGCGAGGTCAGGGACAATACGCTCGGTGCGGAGATGATGCCGATCGATCTCTTGCGCGCGAAACTGAGTTTCTTTGGCGCGACCTGCTTTGACCCCCGCTCGGACCGCTGGGTTCGGATCACGATGTTTCAGGGGGCGCCTTTCCCGCAGGAGCTTGGCCGGGTGCCCATGGATGAATGGATGTACGGCGCTTGAGTTGGTCCTTGGGTGAGATTGAAGCTCTTGCCCGCAAAGCGGCCCATGGCGCAGGGAAGCCATGGGGAGTCGCCGAGGAGGCAGGCTGGGCGGTTCGGTGGCTTGCGCGGGCAGGGCTGCCCGGTCCGGAGGCTCTCGCCGTTGGTCTGCAGAACACGGCCGGAAAGTGTCCCCTGGTTTTCGGATGCGCATTGAGCGACCCCGGTGATCTGAACCTTTCCTCGACAATAGGGCCGATCGTGCAACCGTTGCTCGCTCTGCCTTTCCTCGGTCGGAACTGTCCCGATGGCCGGGCGGTGGTTGCCGCCATCGGTCCTGCTCGTGCAAAGGTCTCCTCGGATACCGCGGTTGTCAGCGGCACTGTTCCGGCCTTGGGTCACATCGAAGTTCAGGGTGATTGCGCGGCACCGGAGCCTGTCCTGAGTGTTTCCCGAGTGGCCGAGGTGACGCCTGATGCGATGGCTGTGCTGAAGCGATTCGCGGCGCGGACATATGCGCCTTCGACCGCGGCCTCTCGTGCGCTAGGTGCGGGCGCGGGTCTGACAGACAACGACTGAGAAACTCCTGAACACTATGTTTCGGACCGGTTTTTGGCCGGTTCAGATGCTTTCGCGATGCGTTTGGGTGTTTGTTTACGTTGTCCGGTTAGGTCTCTTCATCGCCGCGTTTGGTGAGGTGTGGAGAGTGTTATGATTACCGCAGTTCAATCGCAGAATGGAACGACGACTGTTCAGTTGCAGGGTAGCCGCCTTGATGCGTCGGTCGCTGAGACCGTCAAATCGGAGATCAAGCAGATCATCGATAAGGGCGAGCGCCATCTCATCGTCGACTTCGCGACTGTTCAATTCATGGATTCTTCCGGGCTCGGCTCGCTTGTTGGCGCGCTGAAGATGATGGGTCCCGGCGGCCAGATGGAAATCATCAATGCCGCACCTGCCGTGCTAAAGGTCCTGAAGCTCACGCGGATGAACAAGGTGTTCACCATCCGCGAAGGCTGAAGTCGGCCGCCTTCTACTGACTTGCCGGAGGTGCCCGATGTCTCATGCCGAACTTGGTCCGTCGCTGGCCTGTTCCCTAAGAGGAGGGCCGCGCGATATCTCCTCAACCGTCGAGACGATGTTGGGACCGGAAGGCATCGCAGGGCGCACCAGCTTCAGCACGCCGGAGACGGTGGAGTTGTTGGGTCTTGCGCTCAACGAAGTTCTGCACTCGGTTCACGAGTTCTCCGGAGAGCAAACGGATGCCGACGACAGTCGTGTAGAGCTTTGGGTCGAGAAGACCCTATTGATCCTGACCGTAAGTTTTCGCGGCATGGCGCTACCTGAATGGTTGCTGACCAATTGGGACAGATGCCGCGAACCCGCCGTTCTGACGCCACCTGGCGAATGCGGGTGGGGTTGGCTGCTAGTACGGGAGGCGCTCGATAGCGTCAGCCACTCCTGGGTAAACGGTCGGCAGGTCCTTTTCCTGGAGCGTCGACTCTGAAATGATGGAACTTCAGGACTCGATTGGCGCGATCTCGATCTATCTCGTGTCCGGGGCGGCGCTGCTCGTCGTCGCGACCGTTTTTGCCACCAGTTTATTGCCCGGGCATAGAACGCGAACTCATGAAGCCGATCGAAGGTTGTGTCTGGATGACATGCACGCAGGTGTGCTTGTCCTCGATCGTCAATCCATGTGCACGGCATATGCTGGTCGAC
>JBCDID010000276.1:0-5248 GCA_038749355.1 Pseudomonadota bacterium
CTCGGCAATCTCGACCTGGCGGTCGAAGGTCAGTTGTTCCTGCGCACGGCCCGAGAGGTCATGCAAATGACAGCGCACGGCCCAGATGAATTTGGAGGCGTCCGCGAAGCGCTGCACTTCCTCCTGTTCGAAAACCCCCATCTCCACGAGATCCCAGGCCGTGCCGGTGTGGTAGAGATATTTCGAGATCCAGTGCAGCGTCTGGAGGTCGCGAAGGCCTCCCTTCGACTCCTTCAGGTTCGGCTCCAGCAGGTAGCGCGAGCCACCATGACGCTCATGGCGGCTGTCCCGCTCGGACATCTTGGCTTCGACGAACTCGGGCCCGGTCTTGTCAAAGAGCTCCCGCCAGAGCCGCGTATCCAGTTCCCCGAACGGCGCGGCGTCGCCTGCGATGAACCGTTTCTCCAGCAGCGCCGTTCGGATCGTGAAGTCTTCACGCGCCAGTCGGATGCAGTCATCCACAGACCGCGTCGACTGCCCGACCTTCAGCTTCAGATCCCAGAGCATGTAGAGCATGCTCTCGATCACGCTCTCGGACCAAGCGGTCTGCTTGTAGGGCGTGAGAAACAAGAGATCGACATCCGAGAAAGGCGCCATCTCACCCCGCCCGTAGCCGCCAACTGCGACCACGGACAATTGCTGGCCCTTGGTGCGCACGGGTTGGGGATGAAGGTGTTCGATCGCAAGATGCGTGATGCCTGCAACGACACAGTCCATCAAATGGGTGTAGCCGCGTGCCGCGCGAAGGCCCGCATGGGGCCGGGCCAGCAGCGCCTCGCGCACCTTGGCCTTCCCGGTGCGGAGGGTATCCTCCATCAGCGTCCGGACTTCGGCGCGCAAGTTGTCGGATGACGCACTCTCCGCCGCCATCCGGTCGATGGTCGCGATCAGAGCCGCATGGTCAGCGATGTCCGTTGGAGGGGAGATCAGGTGTGCCAGCCCGGCGAATGTGGTGTCGGGCTGGCTTTTCATTGCATGTGCAGGAGCGCTCACGTGGGTCAGGACCCCGCGCCGAGATTAACCGGAGCCGGGTCGATGGTCCGGAACGTGCGCTCCCCGACCTCGAGGATCGCCATCGCACGCGAGGCCGTGCCGTTCGGGTTGAACCGGATCGGGCCGACGGCGCCGCGGAACCCGCCGCCACGCGTCAGAGACTGGGTCGAGAACGGGCTGCGGTTGCCATTTGCACGCGCCTCCCGCACCATCTGGGCCGCGATTTTCACCGCGTCATAGCTGAGCACCGCCAGCGAGGGCGGCACATTCCCGTAGGAAGCCTGGTACTTTTCGACGAACGAGCGCAGTGCGCGCGGGTCGGGGGCCGCGAACCAGCCGCCCCGGATCGGTCGTGCCGCAAGCGTGGCGGGTGAGTTCCACTCGCCCAGCCCCAGATACTTCACGTTCCGCACGCCGTTCTGCGCCATCAAGCCGCCGACAAAGCCCAGGGCCTGGCCGCTTTCGGCCAGAAGAACGGCGCGGGCGCCGGATGTCTGAACCTGCTGGGCAAAGGACGTCGCAGCAGGTGGCAGCCCTTCATTGGTGCGCGGGTACTGGGTGCTCGCCACGATCGCGCCAGCGCCTGCGGCCTGTGCGCCCTTGATGGCCTGTGCCCCGTAAGCCGTTTGCGGATAGAACACGCCCAACTGGCCGTACCCTTGGGACCGGGCATACCCGACCACGCGGCGGGCGGCGGTCTCGGGCGCGAAGCCACTCAGGTAGACCGGATCGCCCGCAGCCGTCGTGTCGGTCGAAAACGAGATAACTTTCAGCCCGCCTTTCGCGGCGGGTGCGGCCACGGCCTTGGTGCTGGAGCCCAGGAGCGGGCCGATAAATAGTGCGGCTTTCTCGCGGATGGCCTGTTCGGCGACAGCGCGTGCCTTGCTCGGGTTGCCGCCTGTATCATAGACGGCAAGCGTGAGCTTTGGGTCACCGACTTCCTTCATGGCCATCTGCGCGGCGTTCGACAGCGCCCGGCCGAGTTGCGCCGCACTCTGCTGCTGGGCGCTCAGCGGTATCATCAGTGCGAGCTTGACCGGCTGGGCCGGATCCACATTACCCTGAGCAGTCGTGGTGGTGCCGCTTGAGGTTGCGCTGCCCTGGGTGGACACCTTCGGTGCGCATGCACCAACAATAAGCGTGCCGAGCAGGATAGCACCTGCTCCTGTCATTCGCGAAAGGCTAGACATGAAGAGCTCCCATTCTCAAAACGGCCCCCGCCGTTTTTCCCTGGCCCCCAAACAATCGCGGCGGACCCTATGAGGGGGCCACAGGAAAGTAAACTTTCGCAAAAGGCGAAGGGGGCGGGGGTGGAGGCGGGTGTAGCAAGCCCGCCACTCTCAGCCGGCCTTTGGCTGGTCCCAACGCCGATAGGTAATGTGCGCGACATCACCCTGCGCGCCATGGATGTGTTGGCGGCGGCAGATGTTCTGGCCTGCGAGGACACACGTCGGACCCGGCAGTTGATGGACATGCACGGGATTTCCGTCGCGGGGCGGACGATGGTCAGCTATCACGACCAGAATGGAGCCGCGCGGCGTCCGCAGATCATGGGTTGGCTCGCGGAGGGCCGTTCGGTTGCCTATGCAACGGACGCGGGGACACCGCTGATCGCCGATCCGGGCTACAAGCTGGTGACCGAGGCGCGGGCAGCAGGGTACGAGGTGCATGCGCTGCCGGGGGCGTCGTCGGTGCTGACGGCGCTTTGCACGGCGGGGCTGCCCACGGATCGGTTCCTCTTTGCAGGGTTTCTGCCTTCGAAGTCCTCGCAACGCCGGCAGGCGCTCGCCGGGCTGGCGGAGGTTCAGGCAACGCTGGTGTTCCTCGAATCACCTCGGCGCGTTGGGGCCACTGTTGCCGACATGGCGGAGGTTCTTGGGCCGGGGCGCGAGGTCGTACTGGCTCGGGAGTTGACCAAGCGGTTTGAAGAGGTGCGCCCCGCAAAGCTCGGCGATCTGGCAAGTGCGCTGGGGGCTGAGGGCCCGCCCAAGGGGGAGATCGTGCTCGTGGTCGGCCCTGGTGACGGGGCGCCTGTTGCCACGGGGCAGGATCTTGATGACGCGCTTAGAGCTGCACTGGCCGAGATGCCGACCAAGGCCGCGGCCCGTGCCGTGGCGGACCAGCTGGGTCTCGCCCGACGGGACGTCTACCAGCGCGCGTTGGACCTCAAGACGCCGACCGGCGGCAACGAGTGACAATCGACGAAAATTTCCAAAAAATTGTCCAGATTAAGTGTGTTTATGAACCGAGCGTTAAGGGAGCGCTGGCAGTGTTACCGAAACGTTAATCGCTGGAGAGGCTCTTAGAGATGTACGACAATCATGCCGCTCAGGCAGTGGCGCCCGGTCCCGCTTACACCCTTCCCGCCCCTGCGGCGGTCCCAGCGGGGGTTGACCGGCTCGACTTCTCCGCTGTGATCCACAACGCGGTGCAGATCCCACACACTTGATCTGCCACCTCGCTGCCACCATGGTTGGCCCGCGCGCCTCCCAGGACTGGGAGGTTGCGATGTCCGGCAAGATCGAAGCGAAACTGGCGGACCTCGGGTATGCATTGCCCGAACCCGTGGCGCCCCTGGCGGCTTATGTGCCTGCCGTGCGGACCGGGAATCTGATCTTCGTTTCCGGACAGTTGCCGATGGGGGCTGACGGGCTTGCGACCGGGCACCTGACTTCCGCAGATCATGTGGACGGCACGCCACCCGCTGATAGTGCAGTCGGGATCGCGCAAGCGGCGGCTCGGCTCTGCGCGCTCAACCAGTTGTCCCATGTAAGTGCCATGGCAGGCGGGCTCGACAATGTGCGCCGGGTCGTCAAGCTTACGGGCTTCGTGAACTGCGACGGGACGTTCAATCAGCATCCCTTGGTGGTCAATGGCGCCTCCGAATTCATGGGCGCCGTGTTCGGCGATGCGGGTCAACATGCGAGGGCCGCTGTGGGCTCGTCCAGCCTGCCGCTCGGTGCTGTCGTCGAGGTCGAAGGCATCTTCGAGGTCGCCTGACGCGCGCCCGCGCCTCCCTTGAGAGGTTGCGCGAGGCGTCGACGTTCTTCGTTGCCCACCCGCCCCGGCGCGGGCGCATGTCAGGCACGTCAGCTCTTGTACCCGCCCATCTTGCAGATCAGCGCCCATTCTGCGCCCGAGACCGGTACGACTGACAGGCGGGATTGCTTGACCAGCGCGAAGTCCGAGAGGCGGGGTTCGGCCTTGATGGCCTCCAGCGTGACCGGGTTCGGGATCGGCGCCACGGCACGGATGTCGACACATTCCCATCGCGGGTCATCCGTGGTCGAGTCGGGATGCGCTTCCGCGCAGACCTCCACGACCCCCACGATCCGCTTCTCGTTCACCGAGTGGTAGAAGAATCCGAGATCCCCGAGCTTCATCTGCCGCATGTTGTTGCGCGCCTGGTAGTTGCGCACGCCGTCCCATTCCTCGCCCGCCTCGCCCTTTGCGACCTGGTCGTCCCAGCCCCACGTGTTCGGTTCGGATTTGAAGAGCCAGTAGGCCATGCGCGTCTCCCTGTTCATTCCCAGCGCAATGGCCGGGAGATCAGCCCGTCAATGGCTTCTGCCACGCTGATGCGGCCCTCGACAAGATCCGCGACCGTGGCGGCAAGGGGCGTCTCAAGGCCGAGCCCGGCCGCCATGTCCGCTGCTGCGCGAGCCGTGACACGTCCCTCCGTCGTCGTCTCAGGATCTGTGCGGCCCTCCGCCCCCAGCCGGATGCCGAAGGTGAGGTTCCGCGATTTCTCAGACGTACAGGTGAGCGTGAGGTCACCGAGACCCGACAGCCCCATCAGGGTGTCTCGCCGCGCGCCCATGGCCTCGGCCAGCCGGGACATTTCGGCGAAACCGCGCGCAATCACGGCGGCCCGAGCGCTTTCCCCTAGGCCTGCGCCCAAGGCCGTGCCCGCAGCGATGGCAATGACGTTCTTCAGGGCGCCGCCCAGCTCCGTTCCCGGGACATCATCCGTCAGGTAAGGCCGAAGCACCGTGGTGGCGAGCTGGGCCTGCAGGCTTGGGGCATCCTGCCAGGTGCTCGCGAGCGTGACGGCTGTGGGGAGCCCGGCATCCAGATCCGCGGCAAAGCTGGGGCCGGAGAGCACGGCGAGCGGCACGTCCGGGCATAGCTCGTGCGCGATTTGGCTCTGGCGCAACAGGGTGCCGGTCTCCAGCCCCTTTGCTGTCAGGATCAGCGGCTTGTTCCGCGTCAGAACCCCGGAGAGTTGCAACAACACCTCCCGTGTCGCCTGTGC
>JBCDID010000277.1:0-5231 GCA_038749355.1 Pseudomonadota bacterium
ATCATCAACATCAAAACCTTTGCCGATGGGCACCGCCCGCCGGATCAGGTGCTGCCGTCGATGCTTTGAAGGTGCTGTCGTGACGGATCGTCCATACGTTCTTGTCGCCACCCCGACGGCGGGCAACCTCGTGGCATCAGGCTACGCGAGCACGCTCATGGCCGTGGCCCGGGCCGCTCGCGATTTGGGATGGGATTTCGACAACCTCTCCTTTGACGGCGCGGACGTAGTAATGGCGCGGAACTACCTCGCGAACTATGTGCTGGGCGACCCGCGGCTCAGCCATGTGTTGTTCCTCGACAGCGACATGCGGGTGCAGCAGCAGGTGCTGAGCCGGTTCATGGCAGCGGACAAGCCAATCATCGGGTCAGTCTATCCACGCCGCCAGATCGATCTCGGACGGTATGCAGCCGCGCTGAAGGCTGGGCACCCCGATAATGAAGCGCAGGCGATGGCCATGGACTTCAACGTACAGATCACCACGAAGGCGTTGCGGGTCTCGGATGGCATGTGCGAGGTCGAGGGGCTGGGGTTTGGCTGCGTGTTGATCCAGCGCGGGTTGCTCGAGAAGATGGCCGAGACCGGGGTTGCGAAAGAGGTGCCATCGGGCGTCCTGCAATCTCAGGGGCTGGGCGCCCGGCACCACGACTTCTTCTCGACCATCCAACTTCCCGAAGGTGGATACCTGTCGGAGGACTTCTCGTTCTGTGCACGCGTGCGGCAGATGGACGGCGGCGCTGTCTGGGCTTACATCGGTGAGGGTGTGTCGCATCTGGGCGGCTATGCCTATGATGCGTCCTTTGAGGCGCAATTGCGGGCTCGGCAGCGGCGCAAAGGTTGACCGGGCCGACCGACGCGGCCCTGAGCCGAGATTCGGCGCTGTCTCCCTTCCAACACCATTCATTTTTACGGCCTTTATGGTTAATGGTCTCTGAATTCTGCTGCGAGCCGTGCGGGCAATCTGTTTCCAGGTTGAGACAAATTGCATCGGCTTGCGGTCAAGGCACTGGAAAGGCTTCGTAAATGCCGGAGGGACTCGGGCCCGAGGACATGCTGGCGTTCTGGCAATCGGGGCAGCAGGCGTTCTGGACCGCAGCCGCCGAGGGCGCGGATTTTGCCGATGCCTCCAGTTTCGCAGAGGCGGATTGGCAGGCCTTCGACAGCGCGCTGGCTCCGCTTCTTGAAGCTGCCGACGCCGCGCAAGCCGATGGTTGGGCCGAGGCAGTGCGTGCAGGACAGGCCTATCGTGACGTCATTACGGCCACTTTCCGCCGCATCGCCCATGCCTTCGACATCCAGCGCCGGGCACTCGCGGGCAGTTCTGCCTCCATCGACTGGCGGCTGCTTCGTGACCGCTGGTTTGCCATCGCCGAGGTTGAGTTCATAGAGACCCTGCGCAGCGAAGCGTTCCTCAAAGCGCAGCGCGCAGCGCTGATGGCTGGTGCACTGCTGTGGCGCGACCTGCCCGAGCCCGCCCGTGACGCCATTCGCCATCAGCGGCGTGCGGGCGGGGTTGCGCGTCAGAGCATGGCGGCGCTCGGTGCGCAGATGGTTGAGATCGCCACCACTCCGCGGGACCTGATCTGGCAGGAGGGGCGCACGACGCTTTGGCGCTATCGGCCCCTTGGTCCTCGCTTGGAGGGCGTGCCGCCGGTGCTGCTCTGTCACGGGCTGATCGGGCGCCAGACAATGACCGACCTGCGTCCAGAACGCTCGCTCGTGCGCAACCTGTTGGCTTCGGGCATCGACGTGCTTGTGGTCGACTGGGGCAATGCGGGGCCGGAGGATCAAGGCCTGGGTCTCGACCACTTTATCGGTCGCATGATCCCCGCGCTGATCGATGCCGGGACGGCGCATTGCGGCACCGACCAGCTCGTGCTGTTCGGTATCTGCCAGGGCGGGACCCTCGCTGCCTGCCACGCGGCGCGCGACCCGTCCCGTTTGGCCGGGTTGATCACAGCCGTCGCCCCTTTTGACTTCCACGCAGACACCCAGGACGCTGATCCCGCGCATGGTCTCATGAACCTCTGGGCACGTTCATTCTCTGCCGAGGACGTCAACGCGCTGATCGATATGGAAGGCAATCTCTCGGGCGAGATCATGGGCGCGGTGTTTCACCAGCTCAACCCGATCCGTACGCTTGCCAAGTATGCCATAGAGATGCTGGATACGGCACTTGACCCACAAGCCATGACGACCTTCATCGCCATGGAGAACTGGCTGATGGATCGCCCCGACCTACCGGGGCGGTTGGCGCAGGAATGGCTGGTTGATCTCTACCAAGAGAACGCGCTGGCCGAGGGGCAACTGGAGATCGCGGGGCAGCCTGTTGATCTGTCCACGATCCGTATGCCGGTGCTGAACATATTCGCGACCGCCGATCACATCATACCCGCACCCTGTGCTCAGGCGCTGCAAAGGCTGGCCCCGGACGCGGGCTACCAGGCGCTTGCGTTGCCGACTGGGCACATTGGCGCATTCGTAAGCGCGCGCAGCCAGCCCCTGCTGGCCCCAAGGATTGCATCGTGGCTCACAAACCTCACCCTGTAGCCGAGTTGACACAAACGTAATAACTGACAGGCCAGAAGCGATTGCAATGCGCCTGCGCACCCTTATGTTGACCACAAATCGTGGTTACCCGGGTCGAACCTGGTGCAAGAATGGAAGGCCCGACTGTGATCCATCGATCTCTACAGAAGCTTGTCCTGCCAATCAGCTTGGCCCTGACCCTCGGTCTGCCCTCGCTTGCAGCCGCGCAAGGCACAGCAGGTCCCTACATGGCCGCGCAGCAGGCGGAACGCCGGGGGGATGTGGCAGCAGCAGCCCGCTTCTACTCTCGCACTCTCGCGCGGGACGGCGAGAACGCGCAACTCCTGGAACGTGCGATGCTAAACCAACTCGCCGCTGGCAACATTGCTGAGGGCATCGCACTCGCACGGCGGCAGGAGGCTCTGAACCCAGGCCATCACCTTGGTGTGCTTGCGCTGGCGGCGGACGCCCTGCAGAAGCCCGAGCGAGGCCGAGTGGCCGAATTGCTGGGCGAAGGCGGTCCTTTCGTTGGGCAGGTGATCAAGGCCTGGGCGCTTTTTGCTGACGATCAGCTTGATGCCGCGATTGCCGAACTCAAGCGGCTCGAGACGTCCGACGCGAATGGCCGGCCCGGCCAGATCGTGGGTGCGACGCACCTTGGGTTAATACTGGCGGCCTCTGGTGACGACTCGGGGGCGATCGAGGCGTTCGAGCGTGCAACCGGTATGTCTGAAGGCGGCGGATCGCTCCGGCTGGTCGAAGCGCATGCGCGGGCGCTCGCACGACTGGGTCGGGCAGAGGATGCCGCAACACTGATCGGTGAGCGCTTGGCTGGAACCTTCGGCGATGCCGGGCTGGAACGGCTTGCGCTGGAGATCGCGGCCGGCGACGTGCCTGCCCCGAGCATCAGATCGGCGACCGAGGGGTCGGCCAATGTGCTCTATGGCGTGGCCCGGCTGCTGGCACGTGGCCAGAACCGTGCGGTCTCGCTGGCCTATGCGCAGATCGCCGTCTATCTTGACCCTTCGCTGACATCGGCGCAATTGCTGCTCGCACAGATATTCGACGCCTCCGGGCAGTACGAGCAGGCCATCGCAGCGTTCGAGGCGATCCCGGCAGACGCGCCCGAGACCCTGAGTGCAATGATCGGCAGGGCGGAGGCATTGCAGATCTCCGGCAGCCCGGATGCTGCCGTGGAAGCCATGCGTGCGACCGTTACACAGTTCCCCGACTCGCTTGAGGCCAACACTTCCCTCGGCGATCTGCTCCGCCGTGAGAGCCGGTTCGAGGAGGCCGCGACAGCCTATGACGGGGCGATCGGCCTTATCGCCAATCCCGAGCAGTTCCATTGGGCGCTCTTCTATCGTCGCGGCATCGCGCTGGAGCGGTCCAAGCAGTGGGAGCGCGCAGAGTCTGACTTCCGCTTTGCCCTGGAACTGCAACCGGATCAGGCGGATGTCTTGAACTACCTCGGCTATAGTCTCGTGGAGTTGGGCATGAAACTGCCCGAGGCCGAAGAGATGATCGAGAAGGCGGTCGAGCAACGTCCCGATGACGGCTATATCGTCGACAGCCTGGGCTGGATTCTCTACCGCTTCGGTGAGTTCGACCGGGCGGTCGAGCAGTTGGAGCGCGCCGTGGAGCTGCGCCCCGTCGACCCCGTCATCAACGATCATTTCGGCGACGCCCTCTGGATGGTCGGACGCCGGATCGAGGCGCGGTTCCAGTGGAAAAGAGCGCTTAGTTTCGAACCCGAGGACAAGGACGCAAAGCGTATCCGCGAGAAGCTCGACGTCGGTCTCGACAAAGTTCTTGCGCGTGAGCGCGAAGAGGGCCTGCCCGGGATCATCGGTCGTCACAGCGAGAACGACGCCGGGTCCGACAATGCCAGCGATGGTGGCTGACGGCGCGGCGGGCGCGCGTCTGGCGCCTGCCAAGATCAACCTCACACTTCACCTCAAGGGTCAGCGGGCCGACGGGTATCATCTGCTCGAGTCGCTGGTGGTGTTCGCGGGTGTCGGGGACCTTGTTTCGGCGGAGCCTGCCCGCGGCCTGTCGCTCTCCCTAAGTGGGCCATTTGCGGACGGGCTATCGGCGGCGGGCGACAATCTGGTACTGCGCGCGGCGGAGGGATTGGCCGCAGGCCGCCATCTGGGTGCTGCGCTGCATCTGGAGAAGAACCTGCCGATGGCCTCCGGGATCGGCGGTGGGTCTTCAGATGCAGCGACGACGCTGGCATTGCTGAGCGAGATGTGGGAGGTGCCTACGCCCGATGGGCTGGCAGCGAGCCTCGGTGCTGACGTCCCTGTCTGTTGTGCCGCCCCCGGCCCCCAGATCATGCGCGGTATTGGGGAAGAGCTCACCCCAGCGCCACCGTTGCCGGAGGCATGGGTAGTCCTTGTCAACCCGCTGGTCGGTGTGCCGACCGGGGCGGTGTTCGCGAAAGTTGCGGACAAGCATCCTCCGACAGCACCGCAAATGCCGGAGAAAGGGTTCCGGAGTTTCGCGGACCTGACATCCTGGCTGGCCGCACAACGCAATGACCTGCAGGACGCAGCAATGGATGTTTGCCCGCCAATCTCCAAGGTTTTGGAAGCATTGTCGGGCGCGCCGTTTGCACGCATGTCGGGCTCGGGCGCGACCTGTTTTGCACTCTCTCCGGACGAACACACCGCAATGGATCTGGCAGACCAAATCCGTGC